>JAGQUY010000150.1 GCA_020438245.1 Bacteroidota bacterium | reverse complement strand
TAAGTATCGTTGAATTTCTTGAAATGATCGATATCGAACATGACGAGGGCCAAGGGTTGCTTGTACCGGCGACTTCTATTTATTTCTGCAGGCAACCGATCATCAAACAGTCTGCGGTTGTATACGCCGGTCAACGCATCAACGTACGTAAGCTTCATGAAACCCTGCGAAATCTGAATAGCCCGATCGATGCGTACTTCAAGTTCTTGCAGATCAAAGGGCTTGATCAGCAGACCGTCACCTCCTGCACGAAATACGTTGATCTTGGTTTCCAGCGTGTTTACGGCAGTCATCACAATGATCGGTATCAGCATCGTGCCGGGCTGTTCCCGAATGATTCGAATCATTTCCAGACCGTCCATACCGGGCATCAGGATATCAACCAGAATCACGTCGGGTTTTTCTGTCGTGGCAATCGATAGTCCTTCGTGACCGTCCTTGGCCTGCAAGATTTCATATTTTCGTTTGCCGAGAAAATCGACAATCATTGTCAGCACGGCAGGATTGTCCTCCACGACGAGTACTCGGGGTTTTAAGGAGACCGGTTCGACGGCCGGGGCAGGATTTTCCGGGGGGGTTTCTTTTTTCATCTAACTTATTCCAAGCAATAGTTTCTTTTTGGAATCGGTCAACGTTCCCTTTTTGTTCAATTCTTCCGTGTACGCCTCCAGCAAAAGCGGGTTCGACTCCTTTATGCTGACGGCAACGATAAGATCGACCAGATCATGAATCGTCTCAAGCGTTACAAACTTCCCGCCTGTTCTGTCCGCGAGATATTTGAAATGGTTGATGGTATCCGCGACATTATTGCATAATACCGTATAAATCTTCACATGCTTGTTCATCAAATTGGCTGTTTCCACCCGGTAATCTCTATTGCTGGAACACTCTTCAAAGCCATCCATGACTCCGTGTGCGGGTTTGTCGCCAATAAGAATAATGGCTTTACCACGCGTACCGGGCGACCAATCGAGTCGATTGGCTTCGTAGAGCGCACACTCAACCGCCTCTGCACCGCCACCTCCGGCACCCGGTTCAATTTCCGGGGATCGCAGGAAACCGATGACCGCATCTTCCTGATCGGTAAGCGGCAGTGTCTTGGTGACATAGGGACCCTGCTCATGATCTTTATACACAATAATGCCAATCCGGGCATCCTGAATGCGTTTTCGAATCTCGCGAACCATCAGTTGAACGTGAACCTGAACTTCGTTCAAATACACGTCCATGCTGCCGGTCGTATCAAACATGATCACGACTTCGAGAGGGCTTGACTTGCGAGCTTTTTCAAGAATAGGTTTTGCCAGTGCTTTGTGCTCGGCAATCTTTTTCAGCAGCTCTTCCCTCTTTTTTTTGACGAGATCACCGCTCACGAACTACCGCTTTTTGTTAAGAATTCTCTCGGGCAGATTATCGAAGAATATAGGCCAAAAGGTCCGCAGAGACAAACAAAAAGTTTCCCGGAAAATGCGGTTGCGTCACGCCACTCCTGAAGCTATATTGACAAACATGATCGAAGAAAAAAAGAAGGAAGAAGTCCATCGGGAACTTCGTAGCTTCCTTTACGCCCAAGGCCTCAAAGCCACTCCGGAGCGATTTGCCGTTTTAGACGAGATCTACTCCACCAATTTTCATTTTGAAGCAGAAGACATTCTTTTGCGAATGAGGAAAAAGAAACACCATGTTTCAAGGGCTACCATTTACCGTACGCTGGAATTGCTTGAGAAAAGCGGTCTGATCCGTAAAGCAAAACTGGGAGAAACCAAAGCATATTATGAGCACACGTACGGCCGGCATCACCATGAACACATGAAATGCACCGAGTGCGGCCGGGTTATCGAATTTGAATCAGAGGAGATAGAAAAGCTTCAGGATGTCATCTGCCGACAATATAACTTCCAGATGACTCACCACATTCTGCATCTTTTCGGTGTCTGCGAGAATTGCCAGCGGCAAGCAGGCGAACGTAAAGCACGTGACCTACCCGCCGACGAACTGACGGTGCAGTAACCTCGTACTAAACGTTTATCAAATCACCTATTACGGAGTCCTTATCAAGGGATGCTTCCGGGAGAGAAGCGATTTGAATACAGAACAACGTAATCATCTAGAACGACGCTTGAAATCCGCTTCGGACACGGTTGAGTCCCTTTTCGAACGATACACAGAAGAACAGTTGACGCAAAAACCTGCTCAACATTCCTGGTCAGCGGTCGAATGTGTGGCCCACCTGAACATAACCATGGTTGCCGTGGCCCCACTGTTAAAAGCGGCAATTCATGATCTTCGTTCAAAAAACCGAACGACCGTTGATCCAAGCCGCATGGATTGGATGGGCCGGGCGGTGAACTGGTTTCTGAAGCCTCCGCCCAGATTCAAGACGACGACGGCCGCTTCGTTCCAACCCTTGTCGGTCGACTCCTGTACCGAGGAATTGAAGACATTTCGAAAGAATCAAATTCAGTTGATTGAAATCCTGGGTGCGGCAGACGGTCTGCGCCTTTCCGAACGCAAAATCGTCTCGCCGTTTGACCACCGCGTCAAATACAATGCGTATTCCATGCTCTGCATCGTAGTAACTCACGAAGAGCGGCATATTTGGCAGGCACAGTTGGCGTTGAAAAACTGCGTCTGACGTAGCAAAGAGAGCAAAATGGAAGGAAGATTGACCGGTTTATTCTTCCAGAGATGAGGATAGGTTACCGGTTCTCATCCACCGGATGATGCTTTTTGCAGTGTGAATGCCCCAGCCAAACAGTTTGTGTGTAACCGGTCTGAAAACGAGGTCAAACGTGCCGATCCATCTGGTTTCCGTTTCCGAAAACCCTTTTTTGAATCGGTACACACCCCAGAGCGGATGGCCCTCGCGCGGGTTCGATGGAATTCCCCAGAGATCATAGGTCTTCAGACCTTGTCCAAGTGCCCATTCTATAGCCCTCCAATGCACCAAATGATTGGGCATCAAATTGCGGTGTGTGTTCGACGAGGCGCCATACAAATAGGTCATCCTGCCTCCGAATATAGTCTGCAAGATGGCAGCCAACGGTTCCCCTTCATAATAGGCGGCGAATACCGCGCAGTATCCCTTCGGATTCAGCGTATCCCACAGGTGATCGAAATAGGATCTTTTGAGAATCATAAAGCGGTCGCGTTCGCTGGTTATCTCGAATAACCGGTAGAATACTTCAATGGCATCAGATCCCGTGTGCTGTTTGATTTGGACGCCCTTCTTTTCCGACAATCGTATATTGTAACGTGTTTTATGATGAAAACTCTTCAGCAAAGAATCCGCCCCGACAGTTAGGTCCAGAATGATGGTGGCTCGAGGCTGAATATTTTCGGGATTGCCGACAAGGCNNGGCCTTGTTCTGACAATTGATGTTTGAATGACTTGTTTTGCTCCTCGATTTCCGGATCACACTTATACAAAAGGGCACCCTGCGGCTCAGACCATTTCCTGAGGTGACGAAAAAAGTCGCCGATGAATTCCGGGGAGGAAAATAAAGGACCGCGCGGGCTGTACAGAATGGATTTTCCAAACGGCAATTGTCGTTTCAGAACAAGGGCACCGGCCACAAGACGATCCTTATCCAACAGACCAAGACGGAATGGTGTCCAACTGCCGCTTTTTACGTCCCCCCATTCATAGCTCTGGAGAATGGAACCCGTTGGATGAGACGAAACAAAACGATTCCAGACATCTGCGTCTGTGAGCTGTCGAAGCGTCATGGCTTCTCAAGCCAGCGTCGAATGATGTTCCTGAATGCTTTTGATGTCGAGTTTCTCCTCGATGATGGCACGCAGACCCTTCACCAGTGCGGTGGCTCCGGTGATGGTGGTAATCATGGGAATCTTATACAGCATGGCCGCTTCACCGATATATCGTTCATCCAATTTGGCGGCTTTTCCGGTGGGTGTATTGATAACGATTTGCACTTCTTTGTTCTTAATTTTGTCGATAACATGGGGCCGCCCTTCAAGCAACTTGTAGACCAAACTGGCCGGCACGCCTGCCTCTTCGAGCATCTTGCGGGTTCCCTCGGTCGCGTGAATTACGTAACCAAGTTCACTAAGCTCTTTGACAATCGGAATTATTTTGGGTTTGTCCCTGTCATTTACTGTCACAAAAACACCGCCTGAAGGGGGCATTTGCATACCTGCCGCCAGATGAGCTTTGGCCATTGCTTTGGCAAAATTCTCAGCGACGCCCATTACTTCTCCGGTAGATCTCATCTCGGGACTTAGATACATTCGAGTGCCCGGAAACTTGGCAAACGGGAAAACAGGGTCCTTGACGGACGTGTAGTGCGGCACGATTTCTTTGACAAAGCCGAGTTCCTTGAGTGATTTGCCAACCATGGTCTTCGCCGCCAGCTTGGCCAGAGGCACACCTATGGCTTTGGAAACAAACGGAACCGTTCTTGAGGCACGGGGATTTACCTCAAGCACGTAAATAAGAGAATTCTGAACAGCATACTGAATATTGATTAGCCCAATGACCTGCAGTTCCTTGGCCAGTTTAACCGTGTAGTCTCTGAGCGTATTCAAAATGCGATCGTCCGTCGAATAGGGAGGCAAAACGCAACTGCTGTCTCCCGAGTGAATACCGGCTTCCTCGATATGCTGCATGACACCGCCTATGACAACATCCTGCCCGTCGGAAATCGCGTCTACGTCAAATTCGACCGCATCAACCAGGAACTTGTCAACCAGAATCGGGTGCTCCGGTGAAACGTGGATGGCATGATGCATGTATTGTTCCAGGGCTTCATCGTCGTAAACAATTTCCATGGCACGTCCGCCGAGTACATACGATGGACGTACCAAAACCGGATATCCAATTTGACTGGCAATTTTGCGCGCTTCCTCATAAGAGGTTGCAGTTCCGTACTCCGGACACTGAATGCCCAAACGATCCAACATGGCGCCAAATTTCTTGCGGTTCTCCGCCACATCGATATTCTCCGGTGAAGTGCCGAGTATCTTGACACCCGCCTTCATTAACGGAATAGCCAGTTTGAGCGGAGTTTGCCCTCCAAATTGCACGATCACGCCTTCCGGTTTTTCCACATCGATAATGTTCATGACATCTTCAAAGGTCAACGGCTCAAAATAAAGCCGGTTGCTTGTATCGTAGTCGGTACTCACGGTCTCCGGGTTACAGTTGACCAT
>JAGQUY010000149.1 GCA_020438245.1 Bacteroidota bacterium | reverse complement strand
CGTCCGGTGGTCCTTGACCAGATTATAGGGGTGTAAAACGTAGGATCGTATTTGACTACCCCACGCAATTTCAGATTTACTGGCTTCGATGAGATCCAGTTTTTCCCGTTCTGCTTTCTTCTTAAGCTGGTAAAGTTTGGATATAAGGAGCTTCATGGCTATATCCCGATTCTTGAACTGGGATCGTTCACTCTGACATGCAACGACGATACCCGTGGGCAGGTGGGTCAACCGGACTGCCGTCTCCACCTTGTTGACGTTTTGTCCTCCTTTTCCACCCGAGCGATACGTATCCACGCGGAGGTCCCCCGAATTGACCTCGATTTTTGCGTCGACCTCTTCTATTTCAGGCATGGCGAATACAGATGCGAAGCTGGTATGTCTCCTTGCATTCGAGTCGAATGGTGAGATTCGTACCAGACGGTGTACACCATTTTCACATTTAAGATAGCCGTATGCAAATTCACCTTTTATTTCGAGCGTTACGCTCTTTATGCCCGCGCCCTCTCCCGGCAGAATGTCCAATACCTGCACCGAAAATCCTCTGAGTCCTGCCCATCTTTGGTACATCCGCATCAGCATTTCTGCCCAGTCCTGCGATTCAGTTCCCCCTGCACCGGGGTGAATGGTTAACACGGCGGTCTTCGTGTCATCTGTACTCGTAAAGTACGCCCGTAATTCGAGTCTTCCCAGATCGACAGCGAGTTCGTCCAATTCGTGGTCGATGTCCTTCAAGGTCGCCTCGTCCCGCTCTTCTTCCGCAATTTCCAGCAACATCTGTAGGTCTTGACATTGGGTGTCCAATTTAACCCATGTTTCGACCCACGCACGTTCAGCAGAAATCTCCTGCATGATCTTTTGCGCAGCTTGGTTGTCGGTCCAGAAATTTTCTTGGGTGGTTCGAGCTTCTAGATTGGCTACTTTTTCTTCACGCTGAGCGATGTCAAAGAAACCTCCGCAATTCAGAGATTTTGTTACGTGCTATTTCCAGCTTTTGCTCGATGTCGGAGATTTCAATCATTGAAGTCCTTTTAACTTGGTATGTGAGTGGGCCTAAAAATAGGAAAAAATGCATTTTTGTCAAGCTTTCGTTCCAAATAAAAAGCCCGCACACGACGTGTACGGGCTGTCCGAAAAGTCTTTCTCAGATTTGATCACATATCATAGTAGAGAGCAAATTCAAAGGGATGGGGACGGAGGCGAAGAGCGTTTACCTCATTCTCTCGTTTGTATTTTACCCATGTCTCGATAACGTCTGCTGAGAATACGTCACCCTTGAGGAGGAAGTCATGGTCGTCTTCGAGGGCATTCAGAGCTTCTTCCAAAGAGGCGCAGGTAGACGGAACTTTGGCGAGTTCTTCCGGCTCAAGATCGTAGATGTTTTTGTCCAGCGGCTCGCCCGGATGGATTTTATTGATGACACCGTCCAAGCCGGCGAGAAGCATCGCAGAAAATGCCAAGTAGGGATTACAGGACGGATCCGGGCACCTAAACTCAACTCGCTTTGCTTTAGGGCTCGGAGAATACATGGGTATCCTGATTGCCGCACTTCGATTACTTTGAGAATAGGCCAGATTGACAGGCGCCTCGAAGCCAGGTGTCAACCTTTTGTATGAATTGGTTGTTGGATTGGCAAGAGCATTCAATGCTTTGGTGTGTTTTAAAATGCCACCAATAAAGTATTGGGCCATCTCACTGAGGCCTGCGTATTGATTACCCGCAAAAAGGGGTTGGCCGTTTTTCCAGAGACTCATATGGACGTGCATTCCGCTACCATTGTCACCGAAGAGAGGCTTGGGCATGAATGTGGCAGTTCGATTGTTTTTGAATGCCACATTCTTGACAATATATTTAAAGAGCATCAGCTTATCGGCACAGGACTTCAATGAATCAAATCGAAAGTCAATTTCAGCCTGCCCGGCTGTGGCTACTTCATGGTGTTGACGTTCAACGGGTATGCCGCATGCTTCCATCACCATAACCATCTCGTTCCGAATGTTTTGAAGCTGGTCCGTTGGAGGAACAGGAAAGTAACCCTCCTTGTTTCTGATTTTATATCCGAGGTTTGGTTTCTCTTCGCGGCCTCGGTTCCAGATCGCCTCAACGGAGTCCAAATGAAAGAACCCAAAATTTTGACCTTGATCGTATCTCACATCGTCAAAGATAAAGAACTCAGCTTCAGGACCAAAGTATGCTGTGTCGGCCAGACCTGTCGATTTTAAATAGTTTTCAGCGGCAACAGCTATTCCCCGTGGACATCGACCAAAGCGTTCTTTGGTAACAGGTTCGTGGATATCATCAACCAAGCTGAGTGTGGTTGGTTGCTGAAATGGATCGATAATCGCGGTCTCTGCATCCGGGATGACGAGCATGTCACTCTCATTGATCGCCCTCCAACCGCGAATGCTGCTTCCATCAAATCCCAATCCATTCTCGAAAATATCATCAGTCAGTTCGGACACGGGAATGGAAAAATGCTGCCAAACGCCGATAAAGTCCATAAATTTGACGTCAACGATTTTGACATCGTGTTGCTTGACCAGATCGAGGGCTTTCTTGGGTGAATTGCTAGGCATGAGGGATCTCTCCTTGTGTTAAGTATTCATAAATAATGACTTTAACAGTAAAAACTAAAAGCCCCTTTCCGGTTTGGAAAGGGGCTAAAAACCCTATACGCTTTGTGGTGTCGCCAAGTCCTTGATTCTACATCGGACCCGCCGGCGAACTATGGAAAAATCAAATCGCCTCGGCACCCGATTCCCCGGTTCGTATTCTAATGACATCCTCCAAACTGGAAATAAAAATCTTTCCGTCCCCAACTTGATCTGTCTTTGCAGCTTCCAATATAGTATCGATTACTTGATCCATCTTTGAATTCTCAACGACTACTTCCACTTTGATTTTCGGCAGGAAATCAATTCTATATTCGTTCCCGCGATAAAGTTCGGTATGTCCCTTTTGCCGTCCAAACCCGCGAACCTCACTGATCGTCATTCCCTGTATTCCAATTTCCAAAAGCGCATCTTTGACATCATCCAGCTTGAACGGTCGGATGATGGCCTCAATCTTCTTCATTCAGGAGATTACTGACCCCCGCCTTCTAACTCTTGCCTGATTTTGTCCAGTTCTTTTTCGGCGTTAACGCGAACAGTCTTCAGCTTTTCAAGCTGCGTGGAGGCTTTTTGTGCTCCTTTTTCCTCTTCTACCAAGCGGTCTAGCAGTCGGCGTCGCCGTTGCTCAGTTGGTGCAGCGGACAAATTAAGCGGAAGTATGTTGAATCCCAAGCTAAAGCCAAGCCGCCATGAAGCATAATTTGGCGCCCCTTTGCTTGTTGAGGTTTCACCTGGCTTCAGCACACCAGTGCTCTGAGAGTAGGCCGTTTTATCCGTTTTGCCGGCTACCAAAATGTCAACATACGTACCAACGTTGATCCATGAACGCAGATTATATCGTAGACCAGGAGTAACATAGAAGTTCGGCTCACGACTATAGATGGATTTGTTTGCGCCGACATACGATACGCCGTGAGCATCCAGCATCAGTTCTACGGCACCTAGAGGGTATAGAATGCCAAGAGCGTATTGCAGATGGAGGGTATTCTTGTCGGATTTAACTGGCGATACGACATTCTTGGTAGGGCTAATAAGACTCCCATTGTCGTTGTGTGACCATATTCCCACATCAAAATTGAGCACAAACGATTGTTCCTTATAGTAAGGATTTCCGTAAAATGATCCCATGGCCAAGAGGCCCGCTTCTATATTTTCACTCTTGTAAATTTCCAAGGGTACGTTTTGCTGTCCTCCTGTGGGAAATCTTCCGGTGATAGCGGCACCCAGTCCAAGCCGACCATCCATAAGATCATGAGATCCGGTTCTAAGGGTAAGATAGAGATCGCCTGGAACTGAGGATTGACTACCACGAACA
>JAGQUY010000148.1 GCA_020438245.1 Bacteroidota bacterium | reverse complement strand
GACAGGAGAAAACTGCGGGCGTCCGTTTGATGTCTTCCCTTCCATATTCCATAGGACACGATGAGGACGATAGTGAGAATAAGGACGAACCAATCAAGTGTATGCATCGGCTATCGGAATATTCTGCCCAAGAGATAGAAAAGGAGGATCAGTGCACATAGCACCGAAAGGACCAGCGTGTACCAGCCTCTCCATGTCTTAAAGGGGGGAGGAACTTCAGAGATCCTGTCATTCAAATCGGAATCTACCATGTTGACTCTATCGCGCTTCGATCAAATTGACAAGCAGTCTGTATGCACCCGGGACTCCGGCCGGCAATTGCCGAAAAAAACTGAGTCCTGTGTAGATGTACACTCCCTTGCCGTATCGAGTGAAAAGCAGGCTGCCTTGAGTTTCCGTCTCACCCTTGTCGGCCATGCCCAATAACGGCCGGAATCGGCTATCCCACTTGTTGAGGAAATACAGACCGCGCTCCTGGATCCAGCCGTCGAAGTCACTACTCGTGATCCGATTGGGTGTTGATAGGAGTGAGTTGTCGGGATCGAGCAATCGGACTACGGCGTTTTCATCGGTTACGCGATCATGGGAGAGCGTGATCGGATAGGGCGCCAAATCCTGAGTAACAAGCGAATGACTGGTATTGTATTGTACGACAAGAGTTCCTCCCATCCTCACATATTCCATCAGACGGTCGACGGCAAACTTCAGACGGGGCAGTGTATTAAAGGCTCTAACCCCTGTCAAAATCGCATCGAATTTTGAAAAGTCAGTTTCTTCAAGATTACTTTCAGGGATCAATGTTACCCGATAGCCTATTTCAGTCAAGTAGCGCGGGACGTTATCTCCGGCACCCATAATATATCCAATGGAAGAGCGTTTTCTCTTGACGTCTAATCGGAGAAGCTTCGCCGATGCGGGAGGGAAGAGGGATTGCTTTGGAAAATGATCGTACTCAATGACGTGCCAACTCCTGTCGAAGGAAGCGCCCCCCGCATCAGCGACGGCCGTCAATGTTCCCGATAACGCACCATCCATCGGCCGGACAGAAAAGGGGATTGTCGTTTCATCATATTTGGATTGAATTGTAAATGTCGCGGAAACCGGGTCAGTTGTCCATCCTGGAGGCAGTTTCAGTCTGACAGATCCGCGAACGTCGTTTTTTCCTGCTTTGACGTGCACCAATACCTGCTTAGGGTTTGCATCAGCATAGATGAGCACCGATTCATCGAGATTAATTGACACACTTGGTATTATGACAAATGGACGAAATCGCTCACCCTGAACTGGATCTGTCCAGCGATATTGTGCCGGAACATCAAATACGATGTCCTCTCCGGCAATATTCAACATTACCCTCGCTGTCAGGACGGGAGGGCTCGTTGCCAATCCGACCATGGAAGCATCTTCGACAGAGTATCTTCCGCCCGACGGCGGCTGTCTAAGCCAATAGGGTTGGGATACGGGCAATTCCGGAACCATCATTTGAACAGGTTTTTCGGCGTACCGATTGAATTCCAACTGTTCACCGTAGTTAATAGTCAGATTTGCAAGCTGCACCTGCTTCAGAATAACAGTAGCGGGAGTGCGGACAACAATGCCCATATTCACCGCCAGCGAGTCTCCGGGCGTTGCGCCAAAATCATCGGTGATAGCTTCAAGCCAAAGACCTGCACAGGAGCGGATAACCTCTTCAAGCTCTTTTCGTTTAATCGTGCGCCATCGTTCATCGACGATATGATCAAGAGCTTTGTAAGCTTTTGTAAGTATCGGTAGGATGAGGTGGGGCTCTGCAGGATCATAGAGGTGCAGAGCGAGATGGAGCAGAGAATCAACATCGTTGGAGCCGGCCAGCCGTTTCCATGAGGTGTTAATCCCTGAAAATAAATCGCCTCTGGCGGTATCGCCGGCGATGGGGACAAAATATTGAACAAATTCGCCGCGGATACCGGAAACACCAAATCCCTGACTTTTATGCATGGTACGGCTGTCGGCGGCCAATTCAGCGAACGACTTTCCGAGAAGCGGGCTATAACCGCCAACATTGATTTGCAAAGCCGACGATGTTTCAAGGCCTTTTTGCTTCATGACGGAGGGCCACGCGTTCCAAACCAGGCGGGTAGGACGCCATGGAGTCAAGGTCTCAAGCTGCTCAGGGAAACGACTTGGATCACCGGCTGCGGCAAATGCTTCTTCCGCCAGAATGGCCGAAGCGGTGTGTTGCCCGTGTCCCCCTTCGCCAGTGGATGGGAATCGGGTGACTATGACGTCCGGTCGGAACGAACGGATGACCCGGACCACATCACTGAGTATTTCATCGTGATTCCAGATGGAGAGCGTTTCATCGGGCGACTTTGAGTATCCGAAATCGATTGCACGGGTG
>JAGQUY010000147.1 GCA_020438245.1 Bacteroidota bacterium | reverse complement strand
GCAACAGGAAAACATCATGTCCCAACCCACTATCTCTATTGTTGTCCCTGCCTACAATGAAGAACGAACTTTGCCAACTTGTCTGGATTCATTGTGCGGGCAAAACTGTTCCTTTCCTTATGAAATCATCGTTGTAGATAATGCTTCTACCGACCGTACCGCCGACATTGCCATGCAGGCTGGCGTGCGCCTAATCCATGAACCGCGCAAAGGAGTTGGCCTGGCAAGGCGCGCCGGCTTTGCCGCTGCCCGGGCCAATATCATCGCCTCTACTGATGCTGATTGCATCGTGCCGGCGAATTGGCTGGCTCATATCCAGCAGGTTTTCACTGAACGGCCGTCGTTCATTGCCATAGGCGGATATGCACTTTACCATGATGCACCGCCCTACTTGCATTTCCTTACTCATATCACAAATCGGCTTAACCTCTTCCAAGCAGTCGGGAAAATTGCCCGGCGGCAACCTTTATCCACACAAAATCTGGCTGTGCGGAAAAGCGCTTACGAACAAGTAGGCGGGTTTGATCCCGCTATCACCAGTCCCTTGGGTCTGGATGATGTAGACCTGACGCTGCGTTTATCTACCATCGGCTCTGTGAGCGTCATACCAGACCTGGTTGTTTGGGCATCTGCCCGCCGTTTCCGTAAGGAACCAGTCAAGACTGTAGGCTACCGGTGGAGCAATTACGCCTCTTACGCACTGCAAAAACGTGGTGTATTTCGCCAGAAAACGGCTGACGTCCGACTGTAAAGAGACGAACATCACAAAACGTTTCAACAAGTAAATCGATCAATCCAAATAGGAGTTTTAAATGACAAAATTTAATATCATATCCCCCGAATTTCAGGAAGACCCGTACGCTTTGTTTGCCCAACTGCGTCAAACGGCAGCGGCTGTACCTGTAGCGCCGCTGGGATTTTATGCCATCAGTCGATATGACGATGTGCTATATGTGCTAAAGAATCCGCAGCTTTTTTCCTCATCCGCGTTACAAAAAGCCTTCACGATGATGGCTGGCTCCATGATGCAAGGTGAAATTACCGGTCTTTTGCAACACAATATGCTTGGCATGGATCCTCCGGATCATACCCGACTACGTCGTCTTATCAATCGTGCCTTTACCGCCAAAGCTATTGAAGACATGGCTCCTCGAATTCGCGCCATCACGAATGAATGTATTGACACGATTCTACAGAAAGGCGAATTCGATATGATAAACGATCTAGCCTCTCCACTACCCATTATTGTCATTGCGGAAATGCTGGGCGTAGAGCCTGAACGGCGGCAGGATTTTCGGCAGTGGTCAAACGACATGGTTAGTTTGGGTGCTAGTATGGAAATGCCTCCTCCCGAAGAAGCTTCTCGGCAAAACCAAAGTCGTGCCGAGTTGTTTGCTTACCTTGAAGAAATCATTGCCGAGCGTCGTCGTGAGCCGCAGGACGATTTAATCAGTGCCATGATCCGTGCTGAAGAAGAAGCGGATACGCTAACAGCCGAAGAGGTGATGAGCATGACCGTTTTGCTCCTCATCGCCGGCAATGAAACCACAACAAACCTTATCGGAAATGCCACGATTGTTTTGCGCGATTATCCAGAAGTCAGAGAGCAATTAAAAGCAGACCCAACGCTCATCCCCGATTTTATTGAAGAGACACTACGTTACAACGGGCCGGTTCTAGGACTATTCCGTGAAGCGACTCAGGAGGTAGAACTGTCCGGCGTAACTATTCCACAAGGTGCATTTGTTATGCCCTTGTATGCCTCGGCAAATCATGATGAAACGGTATTCCCCAATCCAGAAGAGTTTGACCTGCTGCGCGAAAACAAAAAACACGTCGCCTTTGGTTTTGGTATTCACTTTTGTCTGGGAGCGCCGTTGGCACGTCTGGAGGCCTGCATCGCGTTTGAGGAAATATTTAAGCGTATTCCAAACGCCGTCATAACAGACGACAAAGTAAATTGGATAGATTCATTCATCCTGCGTGGAGTACGAACACTACCGATGAAGACGCTGGCAGCTCATACAGTTGACTAACATCACCACCCATCTGGGAACTGAGACTTTGGTTCATGTCCTTGGGCCTATTCTGGACGAGCATGCCTGTCGCTGTTAGGCGATGATGAACTCGGCATGGCAGGAAGCGTTCGTGGATCGTGATTTTGAGGCGCCGCCGGTTCAGAAGCCGATACCTGACCCATTAAAATCGCCTGCTCAATATTTTCTCGGCCAGCCAAATGACTGGTCGGGTTTCATTTAATCAATAAAAAAGTATGCAAAATTCAAATTTGGAACCTACAATGGAATTGTCCCCGGATGTATACGAAAAATCGGCTGTTCCCGCCCACATCGCGTTCATCATGGATGGCAACGGCCGTTG
>JAGQUY010000146.1 GCA_020438245.1 Bacteroidota bacterium | reverse complement strand
TCGTATTGGTTGCCGCCTAAAAGCAGGGTCAATGTTTCAGGTTTTGCCGGGCAGGCGTCGGGTGAGAAGAGGCGGATATCTACGGGATTATAAATAACTTCACTAGGCACGTTCGGCGGAGCAATATACCGCTCCGCGCTGTCTTTACAAAATTGGCTTTGGTAAATGATGAAATTCGCGAAGCTGATCAATTGCTTCAGCGAACGATTGGAGGCTTCATAATTCGCGCCATCCCATGCCGGGAAGGCAACTCCATTCTGGTTAACAATGATCTTCAAACCTTTGCGCTTTGCGGTTTCAAGAACCTTGATCTGCAAAGGATGTGCAACACTACTAACCGCATACAATACATTCGCCAAAGGGAACTGATGCGGCAAGTTTTCAGCAAGATAGGTGAGTTTGACCGCGCCGCCATGTGCAAATTTATTGCGCGAAACAGGCGGCTTTGGAAAGTGCCGACTAAGATATACAACTGCAAGCCCGGTTTCAGATTTTTGAAGCTCAGAAAGTTTTAGACGTATCAGAAAGGTCTTTGCCCAATAAAAAAAAAAAAAAATAACCCGAAAGAAGGTCGGGAAGTTTTGCTTGAGAGAGTTGGACAGGTTTCTCAACATTCTATTTTACAGGAACGCACTCTGCCCAAATATCCGCCCAGCGGATTTCGAAATAAGCCACGTTCAAGCCAGCTTGTTTCATTTCATTGTAGAAAATATCTTTGGAATATTCGAGTTCGTGGGTATCGTCTGTATAAGGGAATAACCCAAGTTCTTTCTTTAGTGCAGCCTGCAAGTGCCGTTCAAAGGTTGGAACACGGATGAGAAATTTCTTTGGTTTGAACCGTGATGTAAGGTCTTTGAGAAATTCAGGGCGGTTCTTCAAATGTTCGAGAACGCTCGACAGAACGATCACATCCACAGAGCCGGTTTCGGGAATATCCTTGAATACATCACCAATGACAAATTGAATGTTGGGATGAGAGAAACGTTTTTTTCCGAACTCGATCTGCGCTGCGTCAAAGTCAATCGCCAATACTTTGGCATCCGAATGAAGCGCAATGGCATGAGCCAAAGCGCCGTACCCACAACCAAGGTCGAGCACGCTGGCGTTCTTTTCAATGCGTTCATAAAAGAAGGAGTGGATACCATCCATTACTTTATGTTTGATATGAACACCATCACCCCAGCGTTTACATTGCGCATCGATCTCATAATTAACAAAATCATATATGCCCAACAGCCATTTGGTCGCTTCACGCGGGTCAGCAGATTGCTCCGCGCCGATCATGGTCTTAACGATAAATCTCCGCAGAGAACGCGGCAAAAGAACATGGGCGGCTTTCTGTAAAACTGAACTCATTCCACAAATCCTTTCATAAACTCAGCCCACAAAGGAATCTGGCTTTCATAACTATTGGCTTCCGCGGTCTTTCTTCCCGCGATCAGCATCGGCTGAAGGTCAGCTTGGGACGAGCGATACACTTGAAGGGCGTAAGAGGCGAGCGCATCCACATCCGCTACAGCGGTCATGAAGGCATTCTCACCATGCTTCACCAGATCCATTGCCTGTCCCACTCGTGTGGTCACAAGCGGCACACCCGTTGCCATACTTTCCAAGATCGCCTTCGGTCCGCCTTCCTGACGCGATGCCACCACATACAAATCAAGCGCCTGGAATAGTGTGCCAATTTCCGGATACGATTGAAGATAAAGATGGAGGTACGGAATGTCCGCCTCCTCTAATCCTTTTTTGACATACCCACGTGCCGGACCGGAAAGCATTACAAGCAATTCAGGAATATCCTTCTTTAATCGTTTCATAGTTTCCACAAATACGTCCGGTCCTTTTTCCATCTTTGGCTCTACACCGTCCTCCCATCCCACGCCATCTTTCTGGAAGGAACCAATCACGAAAGCCGATTGCGGAATGCCTAATTCCATACGTGCATTCCGCTTCATAATGGAGTCGCGAAACGGGAAAAAAGAAGAGTTGATCCCAATGGGAATTAAAAAAACCTTGGAAGGGTCAATGCCTGTTTCAAGTATTAGGTCACGCATTTCAGTATGTGAGACTTGAATCCGCGCAAGATGGTTGTGATGCTTTTTCAAAGCAGCGTATACACGGTCAAAACCGGCATTCCCCGTGCCCGGCAAACCATGAAAATATGCAAAACCAATGCGATGAGGCAACAAATCCAACCATTGTTCGTTTTGAAGAAAGAACTGATTCGAATAAAAAATCGATTGTGGTACTCTGGCATGTTTCCAAAGCGGTTTTATAACCGGCACATCCAACGAGTCGCAAATTGTTTTCAGCTCACGCATTTCCCAATCCAGCACCCATCCGGCGTTATCGCCGTACAAGATCAAACGCGAGTACGGCTTCCAATTCAAAGAAGCAACGCGCAGGAGAGTCTTAGCGGTCTTTTCCAAAGTTGATCTCACAAATCTCATACCAGTTCCATTACTTCCAAATATTTTTGACTTACTTCGTTAATGGATGGGATCGAAATGCGTGACTGAAACGCTTCATACTGATCTGTGATCTGGTCCAGCGCTTCTGGAATTTGCTCCGCCGCTTCAAATCCCGCTCCAGCCTGCTTCACGATTTCGGGATGACCGCCACTCTGAAGGAATATCGCGGGAAGCCCGCAGGTTAGCGCTTCGATAAGTGAGTTGGAACACGGGTCGTTTTTGCTGGCAGTAAGATAGATATCGTGTTCTCTGAACAATTCTGCCATGCGGTACGAGTCCACTGCCGGGATCATGCGAATATTCTTAAACTTCACCGGGCTGCGACCAACGAATGTCATCTCGAAGCGCCCCCAATCCAAATGCTCATCCAACCATTGATAGACCGGCGCGCCTTTATTGATGTTGTCCGACCAGCTGGAAGCGATTAGACGAGTCTTCCTGTTTCGTGAAAATCCCTTCCGCCCGCGTGAATGGAATATTTCCGGATCCGCCGCATTAAGAATAACTGTCGGGTTCTTAAACTTGAAACCAAGCGCAAGGTGTTGTTCAAGGCTGTACGACGATTGGAAGATGGTCTTATCCGCGAATTTCAAATTTGCAGTATGGATATTTGCATCCACACCATCATCACGTCCGCGATAAACATCAATGGGACCAT
>JAGQUY010000145.1 GCA_020438245.1 Bacteroidota bacterium | reverse complement strand
TTCCAACCTGTGAAGAATGTGCTTCAAGGGCATGTTCCATCTTCTCCAAGTTATCTGAAAATGAACTCTCGACTCTGGCTTCCAACAAAGCCGGCAATTGGTACAAGAAAGGCCAAAACGTCTTTTTTGAGGGAAATCGTCCTGCCGGTCTGTACTGTTTGAACAAAGGCAAGGTTAAGGTTTTCAAGCTTGGTTACGAGGGTAAAGAGCAGATCATCCGATTGGCCAAGGAGGGCGATATTCTCGGATACCGTGCATTGATTAGCGGAGAAAGTTACACCGCCTCTGCAACTGCGCTGGAGGACTGTCAAATTTGCTTCATCCCGAAATCCATCTTCTTTTCCATTATGGGCGCCAATTCGGAGCTTTCCATGAGGATGATGCATCTGCTGGCCCACGACCTAAAATCAGCTGAAAATCATGTTGCGGAAATGGCTCAAAAGAGCGTGCGCGAACGGCTTGCCGAAACGCTGCTGATGTTGAAGGAAAATTACAGTGAAGAAGAGAATAACGGCGTTATCGGCGTTTCTCTCAGTCGTGAAGACCTTGCCAATCTGGTGGGAACGGCAACGGAAACGATCATTCGACTCCTGTCCGACTTTAAGGACGAACGACTGATAGATTTGTCAGGAAGAAAAATAAAGATTCTAAACCAAAACGCCCTCGTAAAAACCGCCCGCGTCTACGACTAGCCGAACATGACGAAAGTCATGATTCCAGGTGAATCCCGTCATTTGAAATACCTTAACAGCCTGATATCTTAAGCCAATAGGATCATCCCTAAATGTTGCATTTGCAACGAGTTTGAAGACCTGCGTTTTCAAACAGGGGAGTGTATGGCTTTCAATATGGCGACTGTATCTTGATATCAGAATCTGTTGAAATCGCTGGTTCCGGAGCGGGCTCTGGCTTTACTGGCTTGGATCCCTCCTGTGCGCATTGTGGCGACGTGTGTACTGATCGCGTGTACGACGGTGAGTACGTATTTTGTTGCCAAGGTTGTTTGTGGGTATACAAAATCCTATCCGAACATCGGATGACTGAATACTATGCATTTGAAGAACCTCCGCGTATTTCGCTAAAAAACGGCAGATCCGTCAAGTTCGACTATTTGGATGATCCGGCGATTCAGAAGAAAATCGTTCAATTTTCTCTTCGCGGCTGTTCCAAATTAACGTTGTTCATCCCGAAAATTCATTGCCATGCCTGCGTGTGGCTGCTTGAAAATCTCCACCGTCTGGATGAAGGCATCCTGGAGTCGCACGTGAACTTTCTGAAAAAAGAACTCACGATAACACTGGAGGATCAAAAAACCTCCATTCGTGCGGTTATAGAGCTTCTTTCGAATCTGGGCTACGAACCGACGATTTCGCTCGCGTCGGAGAGAAAAGGCTTCGTTTCCTCGGTTGAACGCAGCCTTTATATCAAACTTGGTATCGCGGGATTTGCCTTCGGCAATATTATGCTGATGGCCATACCCGGTTATATCGCCCAGGATTCGCTGGAGCCGATCCTGAGGAGATTCTTCGGTGTTCTCTCCATGATCTTGACCGTCCCGCTTCTGTACAGCCTCTCCGATTATTTTAAAGGAACCTGGTATGCCTTGAGGCAGCGGGCCGTCACGATGGACGTTCCCGTAACCATCGGTATCGTCGTATTGTGGGTCAAAAGCCTTACAGAAGCTGTGCATGGCGGCGGATTGGGGTATTTTGATTCTCTGGCCGGACTGGCCTTCTTCTTGTTGCTGGGAAAAATTTTCCAGACAAAGACATTTCACCACCTGTCGTTTGATAGAAATTATTTGTCTTTCTTCTCACTGGCCACGACGCGGCGTCGCAATGGAATTGAGGAATATATTGGACTGGATGAAGTTCGCTGCGGCGATGAATTAATTATTAGAAATGGAGAAATCATCCCAGCCGACGGTATTCTGCTCAGCTCCGAAACGGCGATAGACTACAGTTTTGTTACCGGGGAAGCGGATCCGGTATGGATCAGCCAGGGGGAACAGGTATACGCGGGAGGAAAAATACTCGGTACCATCACCCAAATTCAAGCCGCCAAAACGGTCAACCAAAGCTATCTCATAGACCTCTGGAATAACACTGTCTTTTCCAAAGCGGACAACCACAGCTATGGAAAGGTGTCTGAACGGTTCGCGCGATTTTTTACGGCGTTTATCCTCGTAGCGGCGGTTTCGGCTGGCGGGGTATGGACTTGGCTGGATGCCTCCATGGTAGTTAACGTGGTTTC
>JAGQUY010000144.1:299-4621 GCA_020438245.1 Bacteroidota bacterium | reverse complement strand
GCCGTAGGTAATCATGAAGAACATGGATATGATCTGTGCGACTGCGTCGATATCACCGATAGCTACAAAGAATAGCGCAATGGCGCTCGTCACGATCGTCGCATTGAAGGGATCGTTCGAGACCTCCCGACCCTTGGCCAGCCACGCATTGATCCACTTTCCCGGAAAAATATGATCCGCCGCCATCGCTTGCAGTACCCTCGGAGCAACCAGGATGCTACCGAGTGCAGATGACAGCGTGGCGCACGCAAGGCCGATGGGAATAATGGGCGCCCAAATGGCAACGTTCATCATAATCAGCTGATCCGAATCCAAATCTTCCGGGGAGGCTGCAAGTGCCAGCTTGTAACCGATCAATCCGTAGATGATCATGCCGGCCATGGTGGCGGCAAGCGTTCCGACCGGGATAGACCTTTTCGGGTCTTTTAAGTCGCCGGATAAGCCCACGCCGGCGGTGATGCCCGTAAAAGCCGGGAAGACAATCGCAAATACCATAAAAAAGCTGTCAGGGTTCGAGATATGGCTCGCCCAATTCAAACCTGAAGAGGTTTGTTCGTATTCGGTCGTGCCCATGAAAAACATCAAAATGGAAAGAAACAGAATCGCAACCACCCCATAAAGAGCCTTCATTCCCAGATTGGCGCCCTTCTTCGTCAATACCATGCTTAGAATAATGATGGTTGGAATACTCACGATACGATGGTCGGATAGGTGGAAATCGAAATAGTGGTTCATCCAATCGAACACCGGAGCAAAAGCCTCTGCAAAGGCGATGATGTAGAAAGCCACACTGATGGCGCGCGCCATATACACCGCCAAGCCGATGGCTGCACCCACATTGATTCCAAACGTTCTTGAGATGATGTAATACTCGCCACCGCCTTCAACTTTTAGATTGGTGGCGATCTCCGCAATGGCCATCGATGTCGGGATGGTGACCATGCCTCCAAAGACGATAATTCCCATGGTACCGAGAAAACCAACATTGCCGACGGCATATCCAAATCGCAGAAACAGGATGGCACCAAGGATGGTGGCGATCGATGTGAAAAAGACGGGAGCGGTTCCGAAATTAGCTTTGTTTTTCAATTCCATGGGCGGACCTCTGAAAAGTAGTAACCTCCATTCCGAGATTAATAAATATAACGGAGGTTAACAAAATATTTTGATCGATTTGATGCATGGTTCGACGGCATCGCAGATGGAGGCGACGAACTACCGGTCCCGGCCGGAAAGCGAAGGGAAGCTCAAGAGCCTGGAGAGAGATGCAATGGCAGCTGTTTCCGATCGAAGGCGTCGGGTGCCGAGGGAAAACGTGGTATATCCATGATTGGCGGCAAGCTCAGTTTCGTCGTCCGTGAATCCGCCTTCGGGTCCTATCAACAGGAATATCGCCGAAGGGATTGGGCTCTGAATATCAAGAGGTTCGGCGGCTGCCTCATGCGCCATGAGCAGAAGATCGGAAGACCGGTGATCCGAGCACAGAAGATCATGAAATTGAACAGATGGATGGATCGGAGGTAATACGCTTCGTCGGCTTTGTTTCATCGCGGACAAAGCAATTTTTTGCCACCGGGCAGCTTTGGACCCGCCGGCGTCAACCACGGACCGGGTGGTAATCAGGGGATGGATCTCTGTAACTCCCAATTCGACTGCTTTTTCAATGACCCAATCCATGGCGTCGCGTTTCAGCACGGCGATGCCCAAGTGAAGGGAGATGTCCGGTTCTCTCGGCCGAATCTTTTTGTCTTCAATAGTGCAAAGGACGGACCCGGAATGGATTGAATGGACTGTAACAAGAAATTCGTGACCCATGCCGTCCACTACAAAAAACCGGTCGCCTTTTTTCTTGCGCAAGACTTTTTGGCAATGCCGTGCTTCTTCATCCCGGAGGCTCAGTGAATCGGCGGTAATGTCGGAGGGTAATGCGTAAAAGTACTGGTTGTCAATCATCGTCAGAGGTTTTGCCGCAGAACAACATAAAAGGACCAGCTTCCGGGTTGAGTGGTAATCCCTTTGCGAAGGGGGAATGCAAATTCAAAACGAATCCAATCCTTGGCTGATAGAGCGACACCCGCGTCTGCTCGAAGAGATTTCAACTCCAAATTGGACGGTGAAACGAGAAATCGATTCTCACCGGCGGTCCAGTAATATCCCGCGTCAGCAAAGAACGCCAGATCAAACGCGGAAAAGAACAATCCAAGTCCCCACACTTTTCTCAAGAAGGTTTTGGGAAGGAAGGCGCCGTTCAAAGAGTAGTCCCATTTAAGGAGGGCCATACGATTTTGATTGGCAAATTCCCTATAGCTGTATCCCCTGAGGCTTCCATATCCTCCGCCATCGAACAAAAACTGTTCAGCCATGGCGGTGCTGTCCCGGGAGAAGCGTTCTCCCTGGAAAGAACCGACCATAACAGTCGTCATCATGCGCTGGGTCTTGAAGACCATTTGCTGTCGTGTAATACGTACGATCAAGTGTTGATACGATAGATCGCTGTCTA
Organism: Bacteroidota bacterium; assembly: GCA_020438245.1. Classification (GTDB taxonomy): domain Bacteria; phylum CLD3; class CLD3; order SB21; family SB21; genus JAGQUY01. Next base: position 2,121 of record JAGQUY010000144.1, on the reverse strand, counting down.
TCTGACGATGAAGTAAGGAAGAATTGGTGTATTGACCATCGATCATCCAGGCGCTCACCGGCGCAAGGGGAGAAGGTCTGGAATCTGCCGAAAACCGGACACCGCCATAGTAATCGCGGCCCTCTACCACACGCGGGTTAAACGGAAAACGGCTTTTCACGGCCAATCGATCGCCGGCCCATCCGAGCAAACTGAAGTTCGCCACGGTGGACATGCTATTGAAATCGCGCACTCCGCCGAAGAGTTTGAACGCGAATATTCCCTCCCAGATATGGCCCAGTTCCGCTTCGGCACCGTGCACCTCATAATGTTGATAAAAATCTCTGCGGAAGAGCAGGGCAGAAAATGAATTTTGCCAATCGGGAAGGACTCCGTGATCCGGAGTATCCGTCAGGCGATGGTACTCGGCGGAGAGCACCCATTCATTATTTTCAACCGCAAACGACTTGTCCAATCGGACACGATACCGGGGAAACTTTCCTGCGACTGCGTATCCTGCATCCGCTTTAAGCTGAAAATTGTCAGTGAAAGCATACTGTGCGGAGAGTCCGCCGAATGCGCCTTCAACGCTGGTGTACCGGAGCCAGGGATTGAGTTTGAACGTATCTCCGGATTTGTACAGATAAAAGTGGACTTGTCCGACAGAAACGCCGGAGAGGACGATAAAAAGAAAGGCAGCTATCCTGAGTGTTTTCATAAAGGTCGGAGATAAAAAAACCCGTGAACCACGGGTAATTGCTGCTCAGGTAGGGCTCGAACCTACAACCTATCGGTTAACAGCCGATCGCTCTACCATTGAGCTACTGAGCACCGAAAAAGTGGCATGGAATCTAATTGCGTGAGCCATAAAAGTCAAGTTTTTGTTTGCATTTTAGCCCGTTTGAAATTCGGGTCGTGGCATTTTCGTTGCTTTTATTGGGTTTACCAAGATAATCGCGGAGGTACCAACAAAGCTGCATCAGGTAGCAGCTAGGTGTCAAGAAACGTTGGAAATCATTGACGAAAAAACCGTCAATGACGGCAGCTTGATCAATACACTTTGACTTTAAGAGCATAAAATTACTACATTTAGATGTTTGGCTCACCGATTGCAATATATGAGGGCGGAGGTGTACAATATGAATACAAGAAAATTGATAAAAACGGTGGTCTTGGTGGCCGCTGGACTGTTGGTGAGCAAGATTATTTCATGCGACCTCAAAGATGACGATTTTTCTGATATCCAGATCATTCAGCAGATCATCAAAGAGGATGTCGAGGATATTTATGGCGTCGAAAAAGCCGGAGACGATTCTCTTTTCGTTACGGCTTCACTGGCCAAGTCCTTGGCAGGCAGCGGAAACTCGGGATATGGCTTTCAGCGTCGTGTCACCAAGGTAGAACGGAAAATTGATGTTACGATTATTGCGGATACTCTTGCTGAAGCCCGTATTCAGTATGACGTATCCGGTACGTTTCGAGTGGATAGCAACTTTACGACCCTGGCAGGCAAGAAATTCAGACATCGGTTGGAGCGGTATGTGGGATTTGTCAAACGGCCGGATACCGATTCATTGACACGCCGAACGTGGCGACCTACCGGCTTCACCCCGGCATTCGGTGCTTCGTTAAACGACATGGGAGAATACCGGACCGCCATGGAATTTGATTCTTTATTGATAGTCACACCCGATTTTCAATATGAAGTCAATGACCCGGGCGACCTCTTCACGTTTTACCGAAATCCGATTCGCGTGAAAAGAGGGGATCATGTCAGCGTACGAATCAAAGCCATCAATGCATTCGATGTACTGGATATTCCGGTTGGATTTTTGAAATCAGG
>JAGQUY010000144.1:0-271 GCA_020438245.1 Bacteroidota bacterium | reverse complement strand
TTCAGCCGCAAATTTCAGTTTCAAAGAATTCCGGGCACATTTACCTACGAATACCAGTTCACTGTGGATAACGGCCAGTTGCGGGGGTTTAATCAACTTGTGCTGGATTTTATCACGGCCAGTACCATTATCCGAAGGAACAAACCGTACGATTCCAGACTGATCATGATTTCGTACAGAGTTACCGACTAGAGCAGGTCGTGTTTTTTCAATCGATCATTAAGCGTGGTTCGTTTGATTCCCAGTTTCTTCGCGGCTTCCGATTTGTTTC
>JAGQUY010000143.1 GCA_020438245.1 Bacteroidota bacterium | reverse complement strand
GTCGTGATCAACAATGTCAACGATGTGCCCCGATCGCTCGGATTTGTCGGCAGTCTCTCGATACCGGAAGATGCGGGCATTTATTTCGTTGCGCTGACAACCCAAATCATCGTCGACGACGATGACGATATGTTGAGTTTTTCAGTCACCGGCTCCGATACGACGCTTTTGCGGCCGATGATTTCCAACGACAGTTTGTATCTGTTGACCACCATGGACTCCAGCGGATCGGTCTTCATTTATCTGACCGCAACCGATCCATCGATGACGTCGGTTACAGACACTTTTTCAGTCACGATAACGCCTGTAAGTGATCCGCCATATCTTTTGACGGCATTACGGGATACCCTGCTGCCTCAGAACTTTGGAAAAACCTTTATTCGTCACCTGACGGAGGTATTTGCTGATATCGATAATCCAGTGCTCACATATCAAGCGAGTTCCCTAACCACCGGAGTTACGCCGTCCGTCAGTAACGACAGCTTGTATCTGACCGCCCAGACAGGGTTTTTCGGACAATGTCTTGTTCGTGTCGCGGCCTCCGACGGAGTTTCCGCAACTGCCGACACTTTCCGTGTGTCGGTGACTGATCAACAACCGCCCGTAGTTTTTCTTAATGCGCTAGCCACGCCGGCCCTTGATATTGTTCGGTTCGTTGTGGGCGCCGATGAAGCTATGTCCCTATTGACGGTAACCGTGAACGGAAACGAAATCAGCATGACCAATCAGAATGGTGTCTTCTTCGGTGATTTTACCTTGTCCAGCGACGGGCCACTCTCTGTGGTCGTGACCGCACGTGATTTTACGGGAAACCAGGATACTCTGAAGCGTGCGTATCAGGTATCTTCACTGGATAAAAGCACGACCTTTGCTTCAATGAATTTCCAGGGGAATAGTCAGGGGTACCTGTTGCTGAGGAGTCTTCCCGCCCCGCCGGTGATCAATTCACTTAAAGCACTGGGCGATGGTTTCGAGCTGCTTCGGACAGGATCGGGGCCGATCGCCATTTCCATGCCGGTTACCGCAACCACAGATGGCAGTGATCCGAATACATTCGCACGAAAGTCGTCTTTATACGAATGGACTGATGGGCAATGGAAGCGGTTGACTGAAACCGGGGAAGGACGCGACATCCATTCGCGTGTAGAACATGCCGGAGTATATCGGATGTTCTATGATCCTGAATGGATTGTGGTGCCGGAGAAAATTGTACTACGGCAGAATTATCCCAATCCATTCAATCCGTCGACAACCATAGAGTATGAACTTCCCGAGGCCGCGCACATCAATATTTCGGTCTACAATATCCTGGGTCAAAAAGTCAGCACGTTATTCGACGGGTCCCGTCCTGCGGGCATGTATCAGGCGGTTTGGAGGGGAACAAATGAGGCGGGACAACAGGTCTCGAGCGGCGTCTATATTTACCGGATTCAGACCGGAAAATTCATACAATCAAAGAAGATGATTCTGTCCAAATGAACATACTTTCAAAACGAAGTGCGGAGATGATACTGCTTGCGGGCTTTCTGCTCGCCGGGTGTGCACCGCAGTCTTCTGAGAACAGGACGCCGTTGGAAGAGGCGATGGATACCTTTGCCGATGGTGACTACGCCATGGCGCTTATCGCTTTTGAAGGGCTGATAGAAACTCAAGGAAGCACTGCCCGAACCGGAGCGGCATGGTGCCAGCTTCGGCTTGGCGATTATCTTTCCGCCTATTCACAGTTTGCATTGACGGCGGCCGACTCGTTGCCGGATGCGTACGCCGGTTGGGCGATTGTTTCGTGGGCGCTGAATTCTCCGGATGGAGCGATCGCGCGCGCCGATGTTGTTCTCACGCGACAACCTCAATTCATTTTCTCCATGGATAATCGCATCACCGCATCCGATTTGATTTGGATTCAAGCCGCCAGCTATTATCAGGTCGGAAAGTATTCGTCCTCTTTGGAGCGAATCCGTCAGTTGGATTCCTCCTTCAACCCAAGCCTGTCCGATCCGGACATCGCCAGATTACTCGCCGAGAAATTACAGATGCTGGGAGCAGTGCATTTCTAAAGCCCCATTTCTGAAGCTACTTTCGTTATTCACCGACTCCAAACCGCCATTCACCGATTATTCTGCAACAAGCTCTTCCGGATGCAGTATTTTGGAATTAAAACAAGGAGGTGAACGTGGAAAAGCATATGAAGAGCAACCTGATTACCGGAATTGCACTGATCGTTTTCGGTGCGGTTTTCATTTTGGGTAACCTCGATTTTCTGGAACTCGGAAAGATCTGGCGTTTCTGGCCCTTCGTCCTGGTTGCAATTGGAGTCCCAAAACTACTGCAGTATCCGTCTCCGAAGGAATTTTGTGAAGGGATCTGGCTTGTCTTCCTTGGATTGTGGTTGTATTCTTCCAACGAACATCTTTTCGGGATCGGGTTCACTCGGTCGTGGCCGCTTATTTTGGTGGTTGCAGGAGCTTGTATGATCATCAAGAACGTACTTCAAAATGCAAATCGGAGAACGGTGGAGGAATCGTATGGACAATAGAATTCGGTTTTCGCCCCAACTGCTGTTGGGGGGATTTATCATCGTCATCGGACTCCTTTTCTTTCTGGATAATTTGCGCCTGATCTACTTCTGGGATGTGATGAGGTTTTGGCCTGTCATCCTGATCGCCTTCGGCGCGATGAAAATCGTACAGGCACGAGGGCTGCCGGGCCGGGTGATTGGAGGATTCTTTATCTTTTTCGGATTGGCCATGACGTTAAACCGTCTTGGATGGATCGATATGCGTTTCAGAGAATGGTGGCCTCTCATTCTTGTGATTGTTGGAGTCGGGTTTATTCTCCGTGCATTAGAGCGGCAAAAGCTTACCGGAGAACTGGATGAAAAAGGAAATCCAATTGACCATTCTTCCTCGATCGACGTAGTAGCCGTACTCAGCGGATCCAACCGGAAAAACGCGTCTGCAGATTTCAAAGGTGGGGAGATAACCAGTGTGATGGGAGGCTGTGTCGTCGATCTTCGTCATGCGGGCATTCCGGAGGGTCAAGCCGCCGTTATCGACGTCTTCACATTTTGGGGTGGTATCGATATACGGGTTCCGTTGGAATGGAGCGTCGCGCTGGAAGGAACGCCGATTCTGGGCGGAATGGAGGATAAGAGTGTTCAACCTCAGCAAACTGACAAGCGGTTGATCGTGCGCGGATATTCGATCATGGGTGGCGTGGAGATTCGTAACTAGGTTATGCATCCGGTCCTTTCGACCCGGTACCGGGTAGTCTCCTACTTTCTTCTGTGGATGGGTTTGGCTGTACTTTTCGGCCTTGCCCTTTCTACTGTTATGGACTTTGATCCACTGATGGGTCTGCTTTGTGCAGGTCCACCGCTTGTCGTTCTTGGTTTTCTGAACCTGTCACCGTACTATCTTTGCCGGGCCAACCCAATCAAGGGAAAGCCAACTCTGCAGATTGCCGTTTCATTCCTTATAGGGGGCCTGCTTACCTGCAGTGCGTGGGTATTCGTCAGTGAAGCCTGGTATTGGATGCTTAGTGACTCGTTTGGTCTGCCGTATCCTCTCCCGATATCTGTTTTATATGCGGCATTTGGTGCATCACTGCTTCTGTATGATATGGTCACAGTTTTTTATTATCTGGTCATGACCTTTGAAAAATCTCAGGAGTATGAACGGGGAGCTTTGGAGTCACGCATCCATGCCCAGGATGCCGAACTTCGAAGCTTACGCGCCCAGATCGATCCGCATTTTCTTTTCAACAGCCTCAATTCTATCAGCGCCTTGACATCAAAAGATCCCGCATTGGCTCGTGAGATGATCATCAAGCTGTCCGATTTTTTCAGATCATCGTTGGGCCTGGGTCGTGAACAGAAAATCCCGCTCCGCCGCGAGTTGGAATTAATCGACAATTATATCGATCTTGAAAAGGTACGGCTGGGTGAAAAACTTACCGTGGAACGCCAGATCGGTGAGCAGTCGCTCGACTGCCTGGTGCCTCCGCTGATTTTGCAGCCGATCGTTGAAAATGCCGTCAAACACGGGGTCGGCAACCAGGTTAAAGGAGGTATGATTAGACTTCGCATCATGGACAACGGGACCTTGTTGGCTGTGACAGTCGAAAATACGGTGGATGAAGAAGCAGACGTGAAAAGCGGACTCGGACTGGGATTGAAAAACGTAAAAGACAGACTTCATCTCATTTATGGGGAAGAAGCCGTCTTTCGGGCCGGACTTTCAAACGGTCAGTACTTTGTTCATTTTCAACTGCCGTCGGAGCGTGTGGGATGAGGGTGCTTGTTGTGGATGATGAGGATCTTTCCAGACATCTGATCAAAGAATACCTGACGCACCATAAAGATGCATCGGTGATCGGAGAAGCTGCCAATGGATTTGAAGCCGTAAAAATGATTACCGATCTGAGACCGGATCTTGTCTTTCTGGATATTCAGATGCCAAAATTGACGGGTTTCGAAGTTTTGGAATTGACGGGTTACGATCTGCCTGTCATCTTTACGACCGCCTACGATCAATTTGCGATTAGGGCGTTCGAGGTTAACGCAATCGATTATCTATTGAAGCCGTTCAGTCAGGAGCGGTTTGACAAGGCGCTCGAAAAATTCAGAAATCGATCGGCAGCCGTTCCGTCTGTCGAGAAGCTCGTTGCAGATACAAAGCAGAAGACCCCGTTGGAGCGTATCTTGATCAAAGAGGGCTCACAAGTTACGATTGTCGCCGCGTCAAAAATCGATTATTTCCGAGCGCAGGATGATTACGTGGAAATTTCAAGTGAAGGGAAGACCTATCTCAAACAACAGACGCTGTCCCAGTTGGAGTTCCTGCTCGATGCCGGGAAGTTTGCCAGAGTGCATCGATCGTATATTGTAAACATCGAGAAAATTGCCCGCGTGGAATCTGCAACCAAAGACACCAAGATGTTGGTGTTGAAAAACGGAAGTCAGATTCCGGTAAGCCGTTCAGGACACGAACGAATAAAGGCGTTGCTGTAGTTATCTATAGAAGATATAGGGAATCGGGTCAATTTGCCCGTTTCCACTGCTGTAGCCGTCGTGCCAGACCGATTCCAGCCTGTCCCACATTTCGAAATGCAAATGTCCATAGTATCCGCCGTCACAAAGCGGTTCTTCCGCTACGAATCCGATACGCTGGCCTTTTCGAAGTTTTTGGCCTGCCTGTACGAAGGAAGAAGAAAGGTGTGCATACATCGACGTCATCGGACCCCACGGTGTATCGTGCATTATCCACACGACTCTTCCAATCGCACAACTTTCCAACTGCACTTTGATGACGGTTCCGTCCGCCACGGAAACAACTTCTTGCACGACTGCGAACGGACTCGATGAAGTGTCGGTGGATGTCATGGCGAGATCAACCCCGTCATGACCATTGCGTGTCAGTCCCTTGCGCAGTCTGGTCCGATGGCCAAAAAGATTGAAGTACGCAATGCCTCTTGCGGATTGAGGCTGGCTGACAAGGGGATGGACGAAAAATTTCTGAGCGAACTTGAGTATATGGATTGAGGCCGGCATGGAAACCGCGGAGCCATTTTGAATTCTGAAGTAGAATTGTTGAGGACTCGAGTTATTCGTAAAGATGAGGGCCGTCTTTGCGGGACTGTAGTTGGCCGCCACTCCATGCAATGACCCTTCATAACCGAATGCCGAAAACTCAAACTCGTCCCCGGTCAAGCCGGATGTTGCGCGACGGCCGGCAATCTCAAATCGTTGGCAGTCTCTCCGAGTTCCATCGACTGAGGGATCGCAGGCGTCAGATATTCCGGCGTCAACCACGATCGAATAGGTCTCTGCAGAATCCACCGTAATCTTGAACCAACGTTCGCCGGGTTGGATTTCAGATCGGATGGAATCAGACTGAATCCACATCGGTTTCACCGCTTCGTCCAGAGAATTGGCCCAGATCTTTTTACCGGCAGACTCGGTCAGATAGGTGATGGGTACGGGTGCGCTTCCGCATCCAAGTGCGGTTATACAAACAAATGCCAAACAAATTCGCATGCGTAATCATAAAAGAGATTTGTGGCATTATCAAGCACAGTCTGCTTGGGGAAAAACATGCTGTTCATTGAGTTTATCGAAGGGAAGAGGATGGCAGGGGTGAATAGTTTGACAATGATAGCCCAGGAGGCGTGATAGCCTAAATAGAAAGCACAGGTTTTAAAATCGTGAGCCGATGATCACCGGGATAGTATACCCGTTCCAGAAAGAGACCGGATGGAGGGGCGGTGACGGTTGCCGGCTCCGGACCCGGTTTTTTCAGAAACTCTGCCAATGATTCCGGCCGCCACTTCCCTCGGCCGATTTCAACCAGAGAGCCCACCAATTGACGTACCATTTTGTGCAGAAAGTGAGAGGCCACAAGGCGAATAAGGATCAGACTTCCGGAGACTTCAATCTGAACTTTTTCCAGTTTGACTTTTGTCGAATGTCCTTCTGCATCCTTGGAAGCAAAGGAGCGGAAATCGTGGAGGCCGATTAACGGGGCTGCCGATTCCTGCATTACCGCGATATTCAGCGGGTCTTTAACCCACCAAACGAGTTTTTTCCCGAACGCCGACCGCCGCATGCTGATTTGATAAACGTAGCTTCTGGCCTCCGCGCTGTGGCGGGCATGGAATGAATCGGGAACTTTCTGAATGGAAAGGGCATGGATGTCTGTGGGCAGGTGAGCGTTGATACCGTACAAAAAATTCTGTGGAATCACGTTCGTATCGATATCCAAATGGGCAACCTGGGCGAGGGCATGCACACCGGCATCGGTCCGACCGGAACCCATGAGTTCAAAGTCTTTGACGCCCGTCGATTTAATAACGGCTTTGGCCAGTTCGCCCTGGATGCTCTTGGCATCCTTTTGATATTGCCATCCGCTGTATCGGGTACCTTCGTACTCGAGTATCAATTTATAACGGGCCATTAGTGCGTTACCCAGAATTTGATCACCCGGGTCATCCAACCCTCCTGTTTGGGCAGATAGTTGCGAAATTGAACAATAAGTCCTGCCGGCGGGCGTTCGTCCCGGTCAAACTTCATGCCCGGACATCCGCTGTCATAATAGAGCTGACCGTAGACTTGATACCAGGGATAGTCACGGCATCCTTGAGGTCTGTCGTTGTAACACGAACAGGCTTTATCCTTCAGAAAGCAGCAGCCGTCGGCAGTCGACTTAAGAACGAAACTCTTGCCGCGACGTTCCAATTGATCGGCGGTAAACCGTCTGGACTCTTCTTCTGTGACCACCACGCCTTTTCCAAGAATTTCGCAGCATAATCCGCACTCTCCCCCGATACACTCAAGACGAACCGGTTTGTCGGCTTTCCGCAATTGAAGCAAGCCATTGCGCCGCGCTCTTAGAATATCGGTGAGTAGTCTAAGAAGGGTCATGGGGCACCCTTGGCTTGATCAAAAGACCCGCGAGCATGATCAGCGCAGACAGCGTGAGACTAACCGCGGGAGCAAGAAACACCAAATTCCCGTCGTTCATGATTTTTCCTGCAAGCGCTGAAAGCCACCCGGAGGCAAATCCGAGTCCGATGGCCACCGAAGTAAACCGGGACAAGCCGTGCAGCGATCTCTTCTTTACGAGTAGGGCAATCAGAATAGGCGGGAACAGGCCAAGTTGAGCGCCGTACACCGCAAAAACAAGATCGGCGATGGAAAATCCGGCCACGGTAAGGGCGGCGACGATTAGAATCGCAAATCCGGCGGAGGCAAGCAGGATCCATCTTGAAAGCCGAAGCTCGTCGGACGATTCGATTCGTTCGGCGATGGATTCCTTTCGATTCTTCGAAACAAGGTCTTCGTAGATCGTATGCGAGACGGCAATCAGTTGGGTTGACGCCGTAGACAGCATCGCGCCATACAGACCAAAGACAATCACGAAAATGAGTATGGAACCGAGTACACCGGGCATTGACGACATGGTCTGAATCAGTAGCACCAGCGGATTGACCGGAGAGTTGAAATCGACCAACATGAATGCGCCGCATGCTGCGATGACAAATAATCCCCAGCTGAGGGATGAAAACAGCACCGACGTCGTGAGCCCCTTGTAGATTGTCTCCGGTTTGGGCGTCGCAACGATTCGTTGCCATACGCTCATGTCGGCAATAAAAGTCGGAACATTAATGATAAAGATCCCAATCAGAAACGCCGGAAGCGTATTCGTATATCCAAACGATCTCACCGATTCAGGGATGGCGCCAATGTTCGCGCTTCCATTTTCGAACATGATAAAATAGAAAATCATGAGGGCTGCGAGCAAAACCCAGATCGATGCCATTTGAATACGATCGGTGACAATCACGGCCCGAAAGCCGCCGTAAAACGTGTAGATCAATCCGACCAGAGCGAGTACTGAAATCAGGAGCCAAATGGGCGTGTCCGTCAGCAACTGGGCCAGGAATCTCGTGCCAACGGTCAGCTCAACGGCAAAAGCGCCCAAAAAGCCAAGACTGGTACAGCCGGCGGCGATCAGATAAACCCGTTCGGATCCGTATTCCTGCCCAAGGAATTCGTGGAGTGTCGGGCGATGTTTATAGGAGACAAGTTTTTCCCAGATCCGTCGAGCGGCAAGCCGAACGGCGATTAGTCCAAGGGCGGTGGTTATCACTGTCCAGAACAGCCACAAACCCAAATCGGCCGCCAGTTCAAAAAAAGCAAGAACGACGGTGGCGAGAGAGATGCTGGTGGCCACGGTGCTGGTGGAGAATTCGGCAGAGCTTCGTACTTCTGCCTGTTTGCCCGGTGTCATTGGCAGGAGGTCGCCCAGACTGTGGTTTTTGCGACCCAGGAAGAATCCGATGATCAAATACAGAGAAAACGCACAGACGAGCGCGCTGATGACAACGGCCGTCATCCGGTTGACCTTGATTTTCGGCCGATTTTCAACTCCACGTTAATGCGGTGACGGAGCGCTTCCGGAATGGCTTTAAACTTTCCTTTCGAAATATCCACGAGCACGGGGATTTCAGAACCCGGGTAAACCTCCACGGCCCAGCCGTCGCTGACCAGGGCGCTGAATACGGCGATTTCTTCAAGAATGTATTGTGTGGAAAGCGCAATGGCGTCCTTCTTGTCTATAACCGGGGCGTTTTTGTTTTTCATTTGGCGCGAAATGAACTCGGCGGATGTTCGATCGATCGATTCACGGAATTCATAACTGGTTACGAACAGTTCCTCCAGTATCTTTTTAGAGCGGTGGAATTCGGGTTTCTCAAGATAGTCCTTCCACCGGGTGATTTTGAATTTGCCATCCCGAACCTTTTCCAACTCACCTGAGGCCTGCTCCAAATACTGATCGCCCATTCGCAGGGATTCGATTTCCGCTTCTTTGCCGCGGCGATTGTAAAAAATCGTTTCGTTGTATCGCTGCAGGTAATCCCCTACGACGATGAGACATTCGTCGAAGTTTTGACCGATCCATTGAAGCAGTGCGGCAAGCGCTTCACCATGAAAATTGGGATTGCCGATACTGATGCCCATGTAACAACGGCGGTGAAGAAAAAGCTCCCGTTGGGTGATGGGAGGCATGATGTTGCCTATTTTTACCGACGACTCTTTAGTCATGAAGGCTATCCCAAAGAGTTTCGATGGCTTTGAGTTTGGAAATGGTTTCCCCATAGGTGAAACTGGTGCCGTAATGAACAAGCTCTTCGGGGGCGTTCAGTTCAGAATTATCCGCAAATGCCACCACATTGCCGCCGCGAAGTTTGTAAAACCAAAGGTTGTTCATCGTCATCGATTCATGGGTAAAAAGTTCTTCGGCTTCATCTTTCTTACGGGCACCGGCCCGGAAAGTTATTTTTTCCATGGCGCCGTCGAATCGAAGCAGCTGAAGTTCGTATTTCTTGGAATATCTCTGCAAGTGGCCATGCAGATTGCCGCGGAATTCCTCGAAGACATCTTTTTTGGATGTGTTCATATGAACAATTCGCATTTTTTCGAATTGCGGTTCCCATAGGAACGGATGATCGAAGAATTCAAAATTCTCCGATACCGTGAGGCTTCGGGAATCGCGGAGCAATCCGATAATTTCCACGATGCGGGATCGATTCTTAATTTCCCATTTGGAAAGTTCCTGCGGAGAAACCCGGGGCACGTACCCTTGGAGGTTTTCCAAGAGATCGAGCGACAGGTCAAGATAGAAAGGAGGCGTTGAGCTCAGCAAAGAACGCACGTGATGATCGAGCAGGCCGTCGGCGTCCTGAACAAGTTGCGGCCGGGTAGTGAGGAATCGTTCCAACGCATCGTCTATCTTGCGTGCCCTGATTTCATCGGCAATGACTCCGCTTTCCTGCGATTTGATCAAGGGCCATACGGGCTCGTATAGGTTCATCAAATCAATCAGCGACGGATCGGCTTCGGCCAGCAACTTACTCATGGCGCGCATGTCGTCAATGGAGTCCACGCCTGATTCCATGACTTGGAGGGCGACGAGAATCCGGCACAAGGGCTCGAATTCGATCCGTTCAAACGTACGGATGACCTGCACCGCCTTGCCCGGCTGTAGAACGGCCGATCCGGCTTCCACCATGCGGTACGATGAGCCGCCCAATCCGAGCCGTGCCGCAACCTCATCGGATGACTGCACCAGCATGTTACGCATGTTTTGCAAGACCATACCAAGCGTCTGCATCAGAGGGTTCTTGAAAACCCTGCGAGGCTGTTCGACTTCTTTGTTCTTTTGTTTTTTCATACTTAAGTAGCTAAAAAACAGTGTTGTGGCTCGAATTTAAGGACTTGGTGTGTCGAAGTCAAATTTTTTGTCTTAGCGTCTGTCAAAAAAATAGAACAATTATGTTGACAATGCAAGCAAACAAGTTTACATTCATGGTGTATCCTGAATTTTTTT
>JAGQUY010000142.1 GCA_020438245.1 Bacteroidota bacterium | reverse complement strand
AGAATCACATGCCAAGGTCCTATCCAGAATCAAGAAAGACCAAATTGACGCTGTTTATCTTTTTTTCGGACAAGAACAGTTTCTGGCTGAACAACTTATTGATGAAATCATCCTGAAAACGTTCAATGCACCCTCCGACGACTTCAATCTGCATGTATTTTACGGCAGGGAATCTTCCGGGGAGTCGATTCTGAATGCAGCCATGAGCTTTCCCATGCTCGCCGATCGAAAGGTCGTCGTGATCAAAGAAGCGGACGCTTTGAACAAAGCCAGCAAGGATGCGCTGGCCCAATACGTCAAACATCCGCATGACACAACTTGTCTGATAGCGGTAAGCTCCAAGGCCGATTTTCGGCAGAGCTTTTTCAAAGCGTTTCAGGAATGCGCAGTTTGTGTTGAATTACCCAGTCCACTGGAAACAGACATTCCGGAATGGATCCAGCACTTCGTCCAAGCGAAGGGCAAGAAAATCTCATCCAAAGCGGCTCTGCTGCTCGGTGCGAGAATTGATCTTGAACTTATGCAACTGGCCTCTCAGGTGGATAAGTTGTGTTCTTATATCGGACAGAGAGAATCCATTTCCGAGGAAGATGTAGAAGCCGTTATCGGCATATCGCGCCAATACAATATTTTTCAGTTATGCAGTGCGATCTTCAACAAGGACCTTCCGCGTGCACTGCATCTTTTTGATCAAATGATGTACTACGGGGCCTCGCCCGTTTACATGGTCGTACTGATCCATCGCCAGCTTGCTGTACTATGGCAGATCTGCAGTATGAAAGAGGCAGGCAGGTCTATCGGAGAAATTCAAGGCCATCTGGCTCAATTCAAGGTATGGCCCGACCTTTTCCATAACGAATACCTCCCTCAGGCGTCTCAATTCACCGCTGCAGAAATTCAAAGAGCCTTTGAAGCGCTTCTTGATGCAGACACGCAGTTGAAATCAAGTTCGGTCAGCGACACCATCATCATGCATAAGCTGCTTTATACTATTGTGAGAGGCTCCTCTGATGGGTGAGTCTCCGAAATCCAACCTGAACAAAGAAACCCTTCGCGATCTGGTTCGAACACCCCACCTTGTTCAGAAGGCCCTTCGTAATTATCAAAAGCTGACTGATGAAGAAGTAATCGCCCGGTTTCAGGAGGGAGATCTTGTTGCCTACGACGTTATTGTAGCGCGATACAAGAATCAACTGACCCACTTTGTGATGACGTTTGTAGGCGAGCGCAGTGATGCTGAAGATATTGTCCAGGATACGTTTGTCAAAATTTATCGGTTCAAACAGCTGTATCGAAACATTGCCCGGTTTTCAACCTGGATTTACACCGTTGCGGGCAATCTGGCCAGAAGCGAGTTACGGAAGAAGAAACGACGACAGCAGTTTTCCATCTCGAGTTTGGGAAACGGTACGAAAGACTTCGAAGCCGTGGAAACGCGCAGTACGGCCGACGAAATGGCGGACCATTCCTTTAAGAAGGCGTTGGTGAAGAAAGCCATCCGCGAACTTCCAGAACGGTATCAGAAGGTAATTCGATTGCGGGAGATCGAGCATCTCTCTTATGAGGAAATTGCGAAGGAAACCGGTTTGCCGATCGGCACCGTGCGCTCACGGATTAATCGGGCCCGGACGAAGCTTCAGGCCAAACTCAAGGATGTAATGGACCGATGAAACGACTTTCCCATACAGACAAAAAGGGCAACGCAAGAATGGTCGACGTGGGTTCAAAGCGCATGACCAATCGAATAGCAACGGCCCATGCAAGAATTTCTATGAGCTCGGAAGCCTTCCACCGGGTGATGGAAAACCGGATGAAAAAGGGCGACGTGTTTGCTGCTGCTCAAATCGGGGGTGTAATGGGCGCCAAAAAGACCAGCGAGTTGATTCCGCTGTGTCACCCGTTGAGTCTCGACCATGTCGAGATCACGTTTTCTCCCGATCCTGCTGCTCACAGCATTGAAATTACGGGAACCTGCCGCGTAACCGGGAAGACCGGCGTTGAGATGGAGGCCCTCACAGCCGTCTCAATCGCTGCACTGACGCTATATGACATGTGCAAAGCTGTAGATCCATCCATGACCATCGACGAGATATACCTGGTCAAGAAAACCGGCGGCAGGCGTGGCCCCTATCGCCGCTAGAAAATTTAGGTCCCATTGATTTTTTTCATCACCCTGGTTTTCCTGCTGGCCGGTTCCGGCAACTTGATCTCGCAAGCCTCATTGGTCGGTGAAAATTGCTCTTACACGCTCAGGGTTCTCTCCATTCCGGCAGCCACAATCACCCTGGCCGTCCAGGATACCGGCCGAATAGACGGAAGGACTGTCTATACGATTAAGGCCACCGCCCGAACCAACTCCTTTTTTTCGAAATTCTATGCATTGGAAAACACGTATTTCACGACGGTTGACGACGAGTCCGGTCTACCTCTGGTATACATAAAGGATATCCGGCAAAAAACAATAGAACAGCACATGGAAGTACACTATGCACCGCAAGCCAAAACAGCAGACTATTCAGGGGACAAATTCGAAGGACGTCATATTGAAACGCTCTCCAACGCACACAACCTCTTTTCCATGATCTTTAAGCTGCGTCGTCAACAACTGGAGGTGGGACAACGTCTGTCCCTCAATCTTGACATCGAGACCGAGCCGTGGAAAGCCCTTGTTACCGTTGAAGGCAGGGAAACGATACGCGTCATGGGAACGGATGTCAAAGCCAACCGGGTATCCTTCGTCTTCAACTCCCTGCTTCCGGAAAAGAAACGAAAAAAGACGGACATTCTGACACGGCGTCTTGTCCGCTCCAACACGAAGCTTCTCTTTTGGATTGGTGTGAACCCTCCCTACACCTTCCTCCGCGTCGATGTGGACACATCCCCTTTTACAACCGTAACCGAATTGGATTCCAAAATTCCCTGACTACTGCAGGATTTTCTGCATGAATTTATGGTAGGCCTTTTCGCTGACAGGACAAATGTCGGGAAGGGTGGTCATGGCGATATCAAAATTAAAATAGGAGCGGTCGGCTGTATGTTTGAGATACTCCCCCTTGAATTGCCATTCTTTGTGTATGAGCGGATTGATCTCATTTGGCAACTGATTCAGAACGTGTTCAATGACGGTATGTCCGTAACAGGGGCAGGCGTGATAGTCTTCATTGAGGCCGGACAGGTAGCTTATCATCGCCGGTTTGTCCACCGTAAAAACTTCTTTGGTTTTCTTGCCAAAACTGTACCAGACCCTGGAGTTTAGCTGGTAATGAGTAAATAATGGGTCGCGCCACCTCAGTTCTACGCAACGCTCATAGCAGCCCAGAAAATCCGGATACGGACTCATTTTACCAAGCCCGCAGTAATCCCCGCTGTTCAGCGTTTTCCGGTGTCCCCAATAAATTTTGTACGATTGATACCACAGATCGAAATGCTCCTTCCGAACTTCATCTCCGCGATAAAAAAGCCGTGAATTCTTCCAGGAACCGACCAACTCGTAGAGATCTGCAAATCTTGGAAAATCGTTCTTAAAATAAATAGTCCTGTACATCGTTACGCCGCGCTCGTCGATCAACTCGACAAAATGCGGATTTGTCTTCGCTTTCTCCAAAACCTGGTCCATTCGGGCTGAATTGGCAAGTTCAAATTCGAGGACAACATACCAGCCCCGGTCCACCCATTGGAGCGGCTCCGGTTCCGCACGCTCTGCAGGAGGCTTGACTTCCGAAGTGATTTCAAATTTCTTTCTCATGACCTGCCAACAAAAGGGGCCATCCGGATATCCGGACGGCCCCTTGATTTTTCTCTTTTCGTAAATTCAGTGTTTCCGGACGAGCGCAACAATCTAGTTCATTCCGGGTATCTTCATCTGCATGGCAGCAAACGGCATCACATAACTCACCGCTTTGAAGCCGGGCGAATTCTTTCGCTCGATGAAAGTCCATTTATAATCTACCCCGGCGTTAAAAACGAAGGGGCCGGTCTGATAGGCTTCGTATGCGAAAATCATATGAGCCACAGATCGTTGATCAAGCTTGAAGGCATCCCCAAGATGCTCCAACTGCGCTTTGTCGTAGGTTCCAATAATTTGAACCTTTGGAATCAAATCAGGGGCCGCAAGCCCCAGGTGTACAACGGCACCGTCCGTTTTCTTCAACTTGTCAGGAATGGACATTCCACCGATGACTTGAATTTTACCGATCAGGTTTGCCATCAACTCGCCATACGTTCCCTGAACAGCCCGCGCGTTGACGAGTCCATACGCGGCCGGGGTTCCGTTCAACTTGCTTACCTCATAGGTAGCGTTGAAATACTGGGGTATGAAATTGTCGCTGTAGAAACGTCTTTCGACTTTCACTCCCATGGTAAGTACGTCGGCAACAAGATTCATGTCCAAATTCACGCCCATCGCAAACCCCTGTCCCACGCCATACTTGGAAGTATCCAATTCTGCCGGATGTACGACGGCATCAGAAAGATCCTTGCTCAGGGCTGAGGCCTTTCCAATTCTCACGTACTCCAGGTATGGCACAACTTTCAAGAAACTGGTTTGCAGGACGGTTACTCCCAGATCGGCGCCCGCTGCGGCAATATCGTATTCGGCATCCTGATCCCGATCCGTGGCATAGCTTGCACCTACTTCCAAGGTCTTTAGAATGGGTATGTCGGTGGTTGCCAGCGGCCTGTAGTAAGGCCGGAATGCGATCACGCTGGCACGATTGAAATCGGAATAGACGCCTTCGATGCCAAACTGCTTATTGTAGTTCAGATCGATATTCAACCCGATTTTTCGTTTGTCGAAACTTACCGAATTGGTATAATTGTACATAATCAGACCGTACCCCAGCGATGTGCCCGTGAGCTCGCCGACCCTGAAATAAACCGGATCTTCGTGTTTCACTCCGTAGCGCACATAGCGGATGACGCGAAGAAAACCTATACCGCCCTTATATTCATCCGTTCTGAACTTGCCGCCGGAATTGAACATGATCGGCACATCCAATCCAATCCCGACTTTCCCAAACGTCAATTCCGGTTGAAGGCGCATGGTGAAATAGGTCTCCCCGTCTATGACGGTTGCACCAATCGGAACATTCACGGTATTACCCATCATGCCCTCTCCAAACCCTGCTCCTGTTTGGGCGTTCAGCAGCGCCCCACCCATGATTATCAAGAAAAACACTCTTGACATAAGACCTCCAATAGTAATAATAATGCAACCGTTCATATCGCACACCCAATTTAGGTAAAAACGAAAATAATGCAACTTGAAAGAATGGAGTTCAGAAGTGACTGTATTTCAATCTGATTCGTATGAATATATGGAGTGTTGCGGGCGTTACACCTAGTGCGGGCACATCCGCGTAAACATTGATAAATCAAGCATGTACAGGGAGTACGGGGGAAAACAGAGCTTGACTCTGGTTTGTGCATTATCTATATTTTTTAAGCCTATCATGGCGTATTTTGGCGCTTAAGCGGAGATCATGATGAAGAATAATTTCTCTAGCCGGGTTCAACTTGTCGTCAAGCTATCACAGGAAGAAGCGATACGCCTGGGGCACGATTACATTGGTACTGAACACCTTCTTCTCGGCTTGATCCGGGAAGGCGAAGGCGTCGCGGTAAAGGTGCTGAAAAATCTGGGTGTAGAACTGGAAAAACTCAAGCGTACCATTGAAGACATGGTCAAGCCGGTCTCGGATAATACCATCATTGGCAATCCGCCGCTCACGAAGCGGGCCGAGAAAATTCTCAAATCCACCTACATCGAGGCAAAGAACTATAAATCGGATGTCATTGGAACGGAACACCTCCTTCTGTCGCTGGTTAAAGAAAAAGACTGCCTGGCAGCTCAGGTTCTGAGCATGTTCAATGTCGAATACGAAACCATAAAAAGGGAGCTGACCAATATTATGAGCGGAACTTTTACTCCCAGCGCTTCGTCGAGTAAGAAAGCCGAACCCAAAAAGAGCAAGACCCCTGCTCTCGATCATTTTGGGCGTGATCTGACTCAGCTTGCGGAGGAAGGTAAGCTCGATCCGATCATCGGCCGGGAAGAGGAGATCGAACGGGTTGCCCAGATTCTCTCCCGTCGCAAGAAAAACAATCCCGTACTGATCGGCGAACCCGGGGTCGGAAAGACTGCGATCGCCGAGGGTCTGGCTCTGCGTATTATTCAGAAGAAAGTTCCGCGTGTTTTGCACGGTAAACGGGTCGTGACGCTCGATGTGGGCGCTCTGGTTGCCGGAACAAAGTACCGAGGCCAATTTGAAGAACGCGTCAAGGCGATCATGACCGAGCTGGAAAAAACCGATGATGTGATTCTTTTTATAGACGAATTGCACACCATAGTAGGCGCCGGAGGAGCAAGCGGATCGCTGGATGCATCGAATATGTTCAAACCGGCTTTGTCGCGAGGGGAGTTGCAGTGCATTGGCGCGACCACCCTGGATGAGTATCGTCAATACATCGAAAAAGACGGCGCTCTGGAACGTCGATTTCAAAAGGTGCTGATCGATCCGCCAACCGTGGAGGAAACGATAGAAATTCTTCGTCAAATCAAACACAAATACGAAGAACACCATCGGGTCGGTTACACGGATGACGCCTTGGTCCAGGCCGTCAAACTCAGTGACCGCTACATCACCGATCGGTATTTGCCCGACAAGGGAATTGACGTGATGGACGAAGCCGGTTCCCGCACACACATCATGAATATAGTCGTCCCACAGCGGATACTGGATATCGAAAACGAAATCGAACGCGTTCGGGTGGAAAAAGACGCGGTGATTCGAAATCAAAAATTTGAAAAAGCGGCCGAACTTCGCGATACTGAGAAAAAACTCAATGAACAGTTGCGCGTCGCGAAGGAAGACTGGGAACGACGCGAGGAGAACCAGATTGTAGAGGTCGGTGTCGATCAGATTGCCCATGTGGTGTCGATGATGACAGGTATTCCCGTCAGTCGCGTTGCACAGTCTGAGTCTGAAAAACTGCTGCAGATGGACGATGTTCTTACCAAGAGAATCATCGCCCAGAACGAAGCCATCAAGTCGGTCACTCGAGCCATTCGAAGGACGCGCGCCGGCCTTAAAGACCCCAATCGGCCCATCGGTTCCTTCGTGTTCCTGGGTCCAACCGGAGTCGGCAAGACGCAATTTGCAAAAGAGTTGGCCAATTACCTGTTCGAGAGCCCGGAAGCGCTGGTTCGGATTGACATGTCGGAATACATGGAAAAATTCAATGTGAGCCGACTGGTTGGACCGCCTCCCGGATACGTCGGTTATGAAGAAGGCGGGCAGTTGACCGAAAAAATCCGTCGCAAGCCGTATTCTGTAGTACTCTTGGATGAAATCGAGAAAGCTCATCCGGACGTTTTCAACATTCTGCTGCAGGTTTTGGATGACGGTGTTCTGACGGACAGTCTCGGTCGAAAGGTCAGTTTCAAAAATTGCGTACTCATCATGACCTCCAATATCGGTGCCAGGGACATGGACAAGTCGGGTGCCTTTGGATTCTCTGCCAAGAATGATTCCGAAGATGATTACGGCCGAATGAAATCCAAAGTAGAAGAAGCTGCGAAAAAGCTTTTCAACCCGGAATTCATCAATCGGATTGACGAAATCATTGTCTTCAGGGCCTTGGACAAAGACGCGGTCCTGAGCATCGTTGACCTGAACATGATGGATGTCGAACAGAAACTCAAAGAACGGAGCATTCGGCTGACGCTAACAGATGATGCAAGAGGTTTTATTGCTGAAAAAGGTTTTGACCCGGTGTACGGAGCCAGACCTTTACGGCGAGCCATTCAGAAACTGGTGGAAGATCCCGTTGCCGAAGAAATCCTCAAAGGTACCTTTTCGGACGGCAGTCACCTCCTTGTGGAATTGCAGGATGGTCAACTGAGTTTCACGGAAATCCACGAAGCCGCCGCTAATGAAATGAAATAACCCAAGAGGAATTTGTATGCTGTTTGGAAGAAAGAAGGTCCGGGAAGGTGCAATTCCCCGGGAAGAAGTTGCTGAGGCAATCAAGCCTCTTGTTGTAAATGACGGTGTGACTGTCGAACGAGTCAACTGGGACGGAACCCTGACCACGGTGTCGGGACGTGTCAGTCATCTGACGGACAACGGGTTTGGGATGGTCGAAGAGGGCTCTGGAGAGGCCATCGAATTTACGGCCGATGACGGCGATATTGCCAAGATATCCAGAATTGCCATCAGTATCGATATTGATGAAACGCAGGCGGAATCATGGATGGATGTCGATACAATCATCCAAGTTCTGGAGGCTCTCGAGCACGGTGATCATATTTCCGTTTCGTATTACGACCCGTACAAGGGCAAAGGCGTCGCCGTGAGCGGAGTCATAACCCTGAAAGACGAATACAATAAAGTTTTCGCGGTCGAATACGAAAAAGACGGTAAGAAGGAAGAAAAGCAGTTCGATCTGAACGAAGCCAAGATCATTGAAATCTTGATGAACTGATTCGATTTCAAGAAAAGCATAGGTCAAAAAAAACCCCGCTTGAAGCGGGGTTTTTTATTGACCTTGCAGAAAGTTGATCAGGCTTGGTCATCCTTGGCCATGGCATTCTTGTAAAGCATATAGGCCATGACAGCAAAAACGCTGATACCTATGAAAGCGCCAAGCGTGTGTTCTTCGCCCCAATGGGTATTGAGCACATCGGACAGGGTAATGGCGACTCCCGCGGCCGTCTTATCCAACTCAATGCTCTTCAGCACTGCGATAACAATTCCCATGAGTGCACCGCCTGCGATCAGACCTGAAGCAAACAGAATACCGGAGCCGGTTTCGCTTTCTTCGCTATCCGAATTGTTCTTATCAATAAAATACTTGACCAGTCCGCCGATAAAAATCGGGACGGTGGTTGATAGGGGCAGATAGGCTCCGACAGCAAAGCCCAGCGAGCGAACACCGCAAAGTTCGACGACCACAGCGATGGCCATGCCGCAGATCACGAAGCCCCAGGGAAGTTCCTGATTCAGAAGGCCTTTGATTACCGTTGCCATCAGGGTCGCCTGCGGGGCAGGCACGGCATCGGAGCCGATAGTCAGGGAATTATGAAGCAGGAGCACCGTAGCACCGATAATCAATGAAGACGCTACCACTCCAATCATCAATCCGTACTGCTGCTTGATCGGCGTGCCGCCAACAAGAAAACCCGTTTTCAAATCCTGAGATGTGGCGCCGGCATTCGCGGCCGCAATACACACAATCGCACCAACGACTATTGCGATGGGCTCATAGACTTCACCGGTCCAGCCCATGGCGATGAAAACCAAACAAGTGCCCATTAACGTGGCGATGGTCATTCCAGAAATTGGATTATTCGAACTGCCGATCAAACCCACAATTCTTGAAGACACGGTGACAAAGAGAAATCCGAACACCACGATCAGGACGCCGGCACCGATACGAGCCGTCAAATCGCCGGGCATATTGGGCAGGGCTGCTATGATAACGATCATGGCAACGGCACCAACCGCGGTGAAGGTAATCGGGAGATCCCATTCCGTCCGAAGTTTAGTCACCTTCGTGTCCTTGCCGTTTGCACGCAGATCCTTGAAGGAATCCCTCAAGGAGGAAACCAGCATCGGGAAAGTCTTGATCATGGTAATCACGCCGCCTGCGGTCACCGCGCCGGCCATAATGTACCGGACGTAACTTTGGCGAATTTCATTGCCGGTCATCTCCGCCAACGGAATCAGGCCGGGTTTGACTACAGACGTTACCGACTCTCCAAAAACCGAAATGAGCGGAATGAATACCAGGTAGGATAAAAGCCCTCCGGCGACCAGAATGGCCGATTGGCGAAATCCGATCACATATCCAACACCGAGCAGCTCGGGCGAGATCTCAGCGGGTATTTGCGCGTTCGGATAGATAGAGTCTTTACCGGTTCCTATACTCGGGGTCTCCCGCCAGAAGCCGAAAACGCTCATCAGTAATTTATAGAGAAAAGCCACACCCAGACCGGCGAACACCCGCTTGGCCATCGAGCCACCTTTTTCCCCCGCTATCAAGACATCCGCACAGGCGGTGCCTTCAGGATAAATCAGGTTTCCGTGTTCCTTGACAATCAGGGAGCGTCGAAGAGGAACCATGAACAAAACACCCAGCACTCCTCCAAGCAGGGCCAAAATAAAAATCTGCAAGTACTGGAAATAATCCATGCCGCCGGCCAAGAAGAGAAGGGCAGGAACGGTAAAAACCACTCCAGCCGCCACCGATTCACCCGCAGAGCCGATGGTTTGTACAATATTGTTTTCCAGAATCGTCGAGTTCCCGAATCGTTTGAAAATGGAAATCGCCAGAACGGCAATCGGAATGGATGCACTTACCGTAAGACCTACCTTGAGTCCCATGTAAACAGTAGATGCTCCAAAAATAATTCCAAACAAGGAGCCCAAAATGATCGCCTTTGGGGTAAACTCGGGCATCAGATCATTGGCCGCAATAAAAGGCTTGAACTCGCGATGGGGTTTAGCGGTCTCTTTTTTCTCTGCAATGGATGCCATACGAACCTCAAAGATGGTTGGAAAAGAGATTGATTGTATTCTTTTTGAACCCGCCTGGCTGCGAATCTAAAAAGGCATGTACATTAAGACGGCAGAAAATATAGAACCGGGTGTTTATAAAGTCAAAGGGTTTCTGCCTTAGGCCGGCGTATTTGTATCCGCTTGTCCTTCGGGCTGTTTTGGATTGATTTTTAAGGCTCAAATCAATACCATGAAGAACGGTTGCATTCAATAATTGGAGTAGACCCGTGGCAACTCAACAACATTCGGTGCTCATTGTCGATGATGAACCCGAGATTCTGAAAGTTCTGAAAAAATCGCTTGAAGACGACTACCAAGTTATCGTTGCTCACCGGGCCAAGGAAGCATTGGCCATGGTAACGGACAAAGTGGCTGTCATCATTTCCGACCAGCGAATGCCGGAAATGACCGGTTCCGAATTTTTCAAGATTGTCAGGGAAAAACATCCGGATGTTGTCCGTATTATGATGTCCGGATATTCTGATATGAATGCACTCATCAACAGTGTTAATCAGGGAGAGATCTTCAGGTACATCAGCAAGCCTTGGGAATTGGATGCCCTTCAGGAAGTAGTGCGTCTTGCCGTCGAGAAGCATGAAGAACAGATCATGCACAGAAAACTGGTGGACGAGAACAAACTACTCATTCAGCGTAACCAGGATGTGGCCTCCCGACTTTCGCAAGCCATGGACGAACTCCGGCGACTCAAAGAAGACCTCGAGCATCGCCGCCAGAGCTGATCTCCAAAACATGAAACAGCTTCCATCATTGCTCGTAAGCGATCGGGCGGGCAACCTATTTGACATTCCCGATACCGAAATGGCAGGGAAGAGCGGTCGTACCATTCACCCTGTCCAAGCCCATGACCTTATTCCATTACCCGACGGATCCCAGGTTTTCATGATGCCGGAACGAAGCGCAATAGGTTTTGATAGGCGCACAGGCCGCCGGAAAAATTTCAAAGACTACTTCGCGGTGGCGGCATATATTCCGCCTTCCTATACGCACCTTGCCATGGCCGCCTACGGGATGACGGAACGGGCGCCCAGATTGCCGCTCATGTCCTTTACCGCGGTCGGATGGTACAGAGGGCGGATGTATGTACCTGCGGTTCACATCGATCGCGAGATCAAGCATCTCCCTACGTCGTTTGACGACAACATCATCTCCAACAAGGTTGAGGCGATGGTTAGCAAGTACCCTCATAATCGGCTTATAGCTCATCATGGCCGCCAATGTGCTGTTGAGTACGGCTGTGCCAATGCGAAGAACTTCTTCCTGCAGCGATGGGAGGCACCGATAGCCGTGGCCGGTGGCTGCAACGCAAACTGTATCGCCTGCATTTCTTTTCAGCCTTCCTCTTCTGTACCCTCTCCCCAGGAACGCATTCCTTTTTTACCTACGGTCGAAGAGATCGTGGAGATGGCCGTTGTTCATCTGATAACGGCCCCGAAAGCCATCGTAAGCTTCGGCCAAGGCTGCGAAGGAGAGCCGCTACTGCAGGGACCCCGTATCGAAAAAGCGCTTCGGGAAATTCGTCGGCAGACACGGAAAGGAGTGCTCCATCTCAATACCAATGGGAGCCGGCCAACCGTTTTGGCGAAACTGTTTGACGCAGGCTTGGATAGTGTGAGGATCAGCCTCAACAGCGTGCAGCCCGAATTATACCATCGTTACTATAAACCCAATAACTACAGTTTCGAAGATGTTCGCGAATCATTGAGGGTGGCCCGCACGATGAACAAATATGCTTCGATGAACTACTTCGTTTTTCCTGGAATCACAGACAGCAAGAAAGAAGCGGCGGCTCTTATGAGACTCTTTCGAACAGCTCGGCCGAATCTGATCCAATGGCGAAACTTCAACATCGACCCGGAATGGTATCTGACGGAAGTTTGTCATGACTATCGTAGTCCCCGACTGGGCGTTAAAAAACTCATGTTCTTGATTCAAAAGAAGTTTCCCGACATTCAATTTGGATACAACAACAAAGCGGCGTCGGTGATTCATAAGTCCAAGGAGGCCGCATGATCCCCT
This sequence comes from Bacteroidota bacterium, assembly GCA_020438245.1. Lineage (GTDB taxonomy): Bacteria > CLD3 > CLD3 > SB21 > SB21 > JAGQUY01. The sequence goes on along the minus strand of JAGQUY010000142.1, from coordinate 16,097 downwards.
TTCAATCCATTCCCGGTCAATCAAGATTGTTCCTCGATTTTCTTCACGATTTCGGCAAGGTGTCCGATTTCTACAGAGGCTACTACAAAAAGGATTCGGACGTTCAACGGCGACTGAAGGAATTGGAAGCCTTTCCGCACCGACGTGAGCTCGTCCAAGTTCTTCAAGGACAGCATCCTGATGCATCGTCCGCCACGAAAACATCCATAGAGCGGATCGGCCAACCTCACACCGTGGCTGTGGTTACCGGACAACAAATGGGCTTCTTCTCGGGCCCGTTATTCACACTTTACAAGGCCATCGGGATCATCAAATACTGCGAACAACTTAAGAAGAGCCACCCGGATCATGATTTCGTGCCTGTATTTTGGCTCGAGTTGGAAGACCACGATTTTGAAGAGATCCGTTCCATTAACCTGATCGATGTAAATAACACGCTCAAGACGGTATCCTACTTAGGGGATGGGAACGACGCCAAGGATCCAATATACAAACTCCTGATTACATCGGATCTGGATCGACTGTTGAAGGAGTTGCAGGAGATTCTTTATACTACCGACTTTTCGAAGGAGTGGCAATCCCTGCTGCGGGACACCTACAGTTCCGGAAGCTCTTTGGCGGAAGCTTTCAAAAAATTCCTGATGGGATGTCTGGGAAAATACGGACTCCTTACCCTCGACCCTTCTGACATCAACCTGAAAAAACTGGCTCGGCCTGTTTTCGAAAAAGAACTTACCGAAGCGGCCAATACGCTTGATGCCCTGAGGACACAAACGGATCTCATAAAGAAAGCAGGCTACGACGCACAGGTTGAGCCCGATTCGACCAACCTTTTTATGCTCGACACCGTTGAGCCAAGACATCCTCTGAATAGGACCGGATCAAGAAAATTCAAACTGCGTGCGGATGAGATGGGACCCTATGTGAAAGAGCTCCGGACTCTTCTCGCGAGCGATCCGCAGAGATTCATACCCAATGTCGTTCTACGGCCCATTGTTCAGGATACTCTCTTGCCGACCCTTGCGTATATGGCAGGACCGTCAGAAATCGCCTATTTTGCGCAATTCAGGAAGGTTTACGAAATACTCGGGGTACAAGAGCCTTTGATTGTTCCAAGGCCTTTTGTGACTATTCTCGAAAAGAAAATAGGCAAAGTGCTCGATAAATTTGGATTGTCCGCAGCGGACATTGTAACCCGCGGACCGGAAGTGCTCTCAGAGCTTGCCGCCCGGGAAAGCGGAGAACCTGCACCGGCAATGGTCGGACGTATTAAAGAACAAATATCTGCATTGATGACCGGGCTGCAAGAGCCGCTTGGCGCGGTGGATCCCGGTCTCAAGGGCGCTTCCAAAACGGCGCTCGACAAAGTCGAACAGGCATTACAGGTCCTCCAGTCGAAAGCTGCCGATGGCGAAAAGCGCGCACATGAGTTGAAATACAATCAGGTGGCCAAAGCGCTTACTCATCTCCGCCCCGGAGGACATTTACAAGAACGAACACTGAACGTATTGTATTATATGAACAAATACGGTCTCCAATTTGTGGATCGACTTTATGCCCAGATTCAACCACTTGCCGAAGGGCACCAAGTCATCGAGGTCGATTAACTACTTACAATACGTTACTTATCCTTTGCATTTCTCTGCCAAAACGCATACCTTTTTTACTGATTTACTGCCTTTCCGGAGCCAAGCAATTTGGCCAAAGATCTTGCTATTATTCTAACAAATTGACTCCTCGGAGGTGACATGCACCCGCTGGCTAATCCAAATGTGGCCTCACTTGCCCTTATGTTTCATGAAAATGTGAAAAAGTTTGCAAGTCAAACCCTTTACATGAGCAAACGAAATGGCCAATATCGACCGCTGACCTATCAGCAGGTTGGTCAGATTGTCAGTGACCTTGCCCTCGGTCTTGCGTCTCTCGGCATCCAACGCAACGACAAGGTCGCCATTCTGTGTCCTACACAGGAAGAATGGGCCATGAGCGATTTTGCCATCCTCAGCCTCGCGGCGGTTAGTGTCCCGATCTACCCAAATTTGCCACCCAAACAGGTTGAATACATTCTGCACAATTCGGATGCGAAGGTTGTGTTTTGTTCTGATGCGGAACAGCTGGACAAGGTTGTTGCAGTAAAAGCCAATTGTCCGGCGTTAACTCACGCGATTCTTATTTCCGACGAAGATAAAAAGACGTCGTGGGTACTTCGTTTTCAGGAACTGCAGGATGCCGGCAGGACGTTTGGCAAGAGTCATCCAAACCATATCGAGCAGGCCATATCTACCGGAACCCTTAATGACCTGGCTACGATCATTTACACCAGCGGTACAACTGGGCTTCCGAAAGGCGTGATGCTGTCTCACGGAAATCTGCTCAGCAATCTAATTGCGGCTTCGAAGGTCTTACCCTTTGGAGACGGAGAAATTCTTTTGTCCTTCCTCCCGCTCTCGCACATTTTCGAGCGTAATCCGGGTCACTTTCTACCGGTATTCAACGGCTGCACCATTGCGTATGCCGAAAACATTGAAAAAGTCCCTCAAAATTTGGCAGAGATCCGGCCGACTCTTATGACAGCCGTTCCCCGCTTGTATGAAAAAATGTATGCCAAGGTGCGCGATGGGTTGGCAACGGCCCCTCCAATTCGCAAGAAAATATTTGCCTGGGCGCTTCGGGTGGGTGAGGAGGCGAGGGTATCCGGAAAAAAAGGATTTCGTTACGCGATCGCGCACAAACTGGCCTATTCAAAGCTGCATGCCAGACTGGGCGGACGCATAAAGTTCATGGTTTCCGGTGGCGCGCCGCTGTCCAAAGAAATTGCCGAGTTTTTCGGCAATATGGGTGTCGTCATTCTCGAGGGATATGGGTTAACCGAGACCTCACCCGTGATAACGGTCAATCGGCCCGAAAAGGTGAAGTTTGGTACTGTAGGCCCTGTGGTCGATCCGTCGATTGAAGTAAAGATTCTTCCGGATGGCGAAATTGTCACGCGCGGCCCCAATGTCATGCTTGGGTATTACAAGAATGACGAGGCCACCAACGAAGTACTCGATTCCGACCGCTGGTTTCATACCGGTGACATCGGTTTCTTGGATGAAGACGGGTACCTCACAATTACCGATCGTAAGAAAAATTTGATTGTCACGTCGGGAGGAAAAAATGTGGCGCCCGCTCCCATTGAAAATACGTTGATGACGGTTCCTTATTGTGAACAGGTGATGGTCATCGGCGACAAAAGGAATTTCATAAGCGCACTGGTGGTTCCTAATTTTGAGCGCCTTCGTGCCTACGCCAAGGAGCACAATATCTCTGAATCGAGCGATGAACAATTGATCACCAACTCTGAAATTTACAAAATGGTTGATGAGTTGATGCAAAAAGCCCAGGACGATGCAGGATTCGCACGATACGAAAGAGTACGCCGCTTCGCTTTCCTGCCAAAAGCGTTTTCGATCGAAACCGGTGAACTCACTCCTTCTCTGAAGATCAAACGACATGTTGTGGCCGGCAATTTCAACACACTGATTGAATCCATCTACAACAAGGAAACTGAAACGACCAACGAAGACAAAGGCAAGGAATAGCTGTGATTGACAAGCGACATCTTCTCACAGTCGGCATGGACGACGATACCCGTGCCGTTCTCGACGACTATCTGACCAAGGCCGACGAAAAGATCGACATCAGCCCGGCCAACCATAAGGCGGCCATGAAGGCCCTGATGAATATCCTGATCTCCCTTGAAGAGAATAAGAACATACGCAAGGGGTACGATTCTCTGCCCAGTTTTTACATTACGCATCGCCTTCTATACATGACCGTTTTCGATTTTCTTGCCGGACAGGGCTTGTCCAACGAAGAGATAGACCGTGTTTTCCTGGAAGATCAATGCGACGGAATTCCCGACGTTGCCACCTTCATCGATCATTGTTCGACGTCGATGAAGTCGATTTTTTCGATCCTTCAGCCGTATCTGGACGCGGATGACGACGTGGATCGTTTTTCCAAGGTGATCGACCTGTATACGAAATTTCTAAAGGACAAAAAGGATGCGGCTGCCATGGTACGCCTGGTCCATCAGTTCTCTTCGCTCAACGATAAAATCTATCAGGCCGGGTACAAGAAAGCCACCGACGGATGGGGCGGCAAGCTGGATCTGGACAACGATGTGTATCCGTTTTTCTTCCAACATATCATTCGGGAAGATGTGGAACCATTCGGATACAGCGATTATGTGGTTGCCTTTCTCTACGACCGTCTCAAAGAAGTTGGAGATGCGGAAACGGTGCTGTCGGATCTGTACGGGTTTATCAGGCATCTGGAATCTGATCAGGGACTGAGAGAAGAAATCAAAGACCTGGATGATTTTCTCACCAAAGAAATCTCCAAAACGGTTGCGATGATCGAAAAACAAAAAGGTGAACCCCTAAGCGCGACGGCCAGGAATACGGTGGTTAGAGAATTGACTGCCTACGAAACGCTGGAAGGAAAGATTTTCTACTTTTTCGATCTGCAGCGTCTCACGAAGATCATGAAAAAAACGGGAACGGAGGAATTATTGCCGTTCACGCTGGAGTACATGGAGGATTATTCACCCAAGCTGAAGCACTATACCATGTACGCGCTGGGCAAGTTGCTACAAGCTCCCGAATCCACCGTCAAAATGACCAAGGATCTGATGAAAATGGTTTGCCGGGAACTCAAATTGACGCTGGAAACGATCAATAGTGAAGATGCGATGAACAATCTTCCTGCCCAATATCGTCAACGGGTTCCAGATCTCGAAGTTCGTTTCCTGATGAACCGAATGATGACAAACACCACCACTCTCGACGGCTTTGAGGGACTGCAGGGCCAGTTCAGGCAGTATTTAATCAACCAGAACGAATTTCCTCTTATTCACGAAATGTACATAGAACGTGCCGCGGAAAAACGTCACGCCTCCGCGCTGATGTCTTTTTATACCCTTGCCTGGCTTGCGCATGACCTTGGCGATGTCGTTCCGGATAACATCATCAAAGTGTTGGCCGGACGCCTGGCACTTACGTACAGTTTTACCCGCCGGATCAACCTCTTCAAAGAAATCGTGAAACTCCGGTACGAATTCGACGGAAGTCACGGCGATCGGGAGACCCTGTTTTACAATGGATTTGACAAGCAGGAAGCTCTGATGCCTGAGAAAGAAAAGCATATACCGCTCAAAGATCGTCCCTTTGAAGAACAGTGGATCATTCTATACCATTTCATCAACAACAAAGAGCTTCAGCAGTCCCTTCGGCTTATCGACGAATCCGTACTGTTTGATTACGTTCTCAACAAGCCCGATCATACGGACGAGGATCTTCAGCGGGAGCGCATGGAGCTACGGGGCAAGGTCTATAAAATTATCGACGACAAGTTTCTCGACATTGTGACTAATGAAGAGGAACAGGAAAAACGAAAAGCCGATTCGGAAGGGCGCTTTGCGGCGGCCTATTACGGCAAGTACGAAAAAATCCGCAGTATACTTGTGGCGCAGTTTATGGCCTCCGGATGGGATGTTGAAGTGTATGAACTGAGACGAAAGGGCAAGAAGCCTAAGATCAAGTTGACCCAAAATGAACTCCTGCGAATGATCAAGGGTATTGATGTTCAACGTGTCCTTGAGCAGTATGAGTACAAAGAGGCCCGTGAAAATATCGACGTCAATACATTGAGCAAGCAGGTGGAAGCCCGCGGCCAGCTTCTTTCTTATCTGAATCAGTGCGTCAAGACCGATGCCAAAAACATTCAGAAACTGCTATCCCTGAGCGACGAGGCAGTTGCCCTTCTCAGTTATGCCTCGACCAAACTGCGTTCTGCAGAGCTGCAGGTCGAACTGGGCATCAAGCAACTGGTGGAACGGCTGAAAGTGGCTTTGGGCTCAGGCGGATCCAAAGAACCGCTGAAGCTTGACGAAATCCTCGCGAAATGCATGAACGGAGAGTATGGCAAGGTCGACGTAAAAGTCATCAAGAAGGACAAAGAAGGAAAGCCGTTGATTGATCCGGAAACAGGCGACGAGGCCGAAAAAACCTATACGATCACCGCCGACAAGTTTCCGGATTATTTGAAGCCGGCTTTACAGGAAATTCAACAGTTGGACAAGGCCGATCTGTACAGAACCTTTTACACGATTACACTGCAGAGTATCATGGCCGAGACCTTTGGTTCCATGACGTTCATCAAGGAAGCGTTGGAAAAGAACAAGTATGTGGTTGCGGCCGACGGCTTGAAGGAACAAGCCTTGGAGAATCACGAGGTTCTTGAATACGCCCGTATCAAGCAGGAAATCGCCAACCAGCTTGCACCCTTTGAAATATTGGCCTGACGACCTTGATTTCCGGAATCCGACACTAAAAACAACATGCCCTGCCTTATATGAAAAAACTGATACTCTGCATCGTATCCACTGGAATCCTGGCCTGTGGCTCTCCGTCGGCGGACGGCGGCAAGGACCTGCCGAAACGAGGCGGCACCTTGGTGTACGCGAAGAACAGTCCCCCTGTGACGATGGATCCGGCCCTGACTACCGATACCGAATCAACTACGCCGTGTGACAACGTTTATGACCCCTTGGTTCAGCTCAGACTTGGAAGTGCAGGCCTTACACCGGGCCTTGCAAAGACGTGGGAAATTTCATCCGATGGACTGATCTATACCTTCCATCTGAGAACCGGCGTGATGTTCCATGATGGAACTCCGTTCAATGCAGACGCCGTGCTATTTGCCATGGAACGCCAGCGTGATATCAACCACCCCCACCCGCACCAAAACGATGCCTTTGCGTTCTGGCAGAATTTTTCCATGGACCGGTTGATCCGTCAGATCCGTGCAATGAACGACTCGACCGTTGAATTTGAATTGCAAAACCCCAATGCAACGTTTTTGTATTTACTCAGTATGCAATTCACGTCTATTCCGAGTCCAACCGCGGTCAGGAGGTGGGGAAAAGAATTTGGCCGTCATCCGGTTGGGACAGGCCCCTTTGTTTTTACGCGATGGACATCCGACGACGTTTTGGTGCTTGCAGCAAATGAAAAGTATTGGGATGGGCGCCCGTTTCTCGACACATTGGTTTTCACTGCTGTCCCGAACGCGGATGACCGAATCAATCGTTTTCTGGCCGGCGCCTATGATATGATAGAGTCACCTCCCGAGCATCGCATCAGCGAATTGGAGGCAAACCGTTCTATAAAACTCCTAAGGCAACCCGGTGTGAATGTCGCGTATCTTGCGATGAACTTAAACAAACGGCCGTACAACGACGAACGAGTTAGAAGGGCGGTCGTGTACGCCATCAATCGGGAGGCATTGGTCGAAAACGTTTATGGCCAGCTTGGAAGCCCCGCCAAAAATCCCATACCTCCGACGATGATTGGTTATAACGAAGAAATTCAACCGTTGCCGTACGACCCGTCCAAGGCCCGTGAGCTGCTAAAAGAAGCCGGGTTTCCGAACGGATTCAAGACTTCTTTATGGACGATGAATATTGCAAGAGAATATCTGCCTGACCCGAAGAAAGCTGCAGACTTAATTCGCGAAGATCTTCACGAAGTCGGTATTTCTGCGGATGTCAAGATTTATGACTGGCATGACTATATTGAACGCACGAATGAGGGAGAGCATGACTTGGCCATCAGAGGCTGGATTGCCGATATACCGGATCCCGACAATTTCTTTTATCCCCTGTTGGACAAAGCGGTGGCAGACCAGATCCCATCCAATAATATCGCTTTTTACCGGGGTGAGGAAATGCATGAGTTACTGATGAAAGGAAAAACTGAAACGAACCTCTTTCAACGGGATCTTATCTACAAAGAGGCATGCAGCGTTTTTAACCGCGATCTCCCCTGGTTCCTTATCGCCCACTCTGTGGTGGTCATTCCGATGAAAGAATCCGTCATGGATTTTCAGCCGTATGCCAGTTATTCCCGCCGATTTAACACGGTATGGTTCAGCAAATAATCAGGAGTTGTTGTCATGATCAAACGAAATCGGTTCCGGATCATTGCCTGTTTGACTTTGACGGTCGCCTTGAGCTGCGGCACCAAACAAGATCAGGGTGACGGCGAAGAAGACTTAAAACCTGTGTATGGCGGAACGTTTGTGTACGGGAAGAATGGGCCTCCGCTGACCTTGGATGCAGCCAAGACACGTGAAACCGAATCATCCATAATCGTAGGCAATGTATTCGACGGGTTGGTTCAGCAGCGGGCAGGCCGAATCGCCATTGATCCGGCGCTCGCGACACGATGGGATATTTCGGACGACGGAAAAACCTATACGTTTCACCTTCGGCAGGGGGTTCAGTTTCACGACGGCACACCGTTCAACGCCGATGCGGTCGTATTCACCTTTGAGCGACAGAAGGACGCGAAGGGTGATTTTGAATATTGGCATAATCTCAATATGGAAGAATTGGTCAAGGAAATAAAATCCGTCAACGATTCGACCGTACGGATCCAGCTCACTCAGGCAGATGCCACGTTCCTGAATGTTCTGTCTTTGAATTTCCTTTTTATCGTGAGTCCGGATGCCGTGAAGAAATACGGAGAAGACTTCAGCCGTCATCCTGTGGGAACGGGACCCTTTCGATTTGTCTCCTGGAATGAAGACGGCACCGTAATCACTGTTGCGAATGAGCATTTCTGGCATGGCCGTCCTTATTTGGATACGTTGATCTTCAAACCTGTTCGCAATGCGATGGACCGGTGGAACCAGTTAAAGAACAATGAAATTACAATGATCGGAGCTCCGGACAAGTCTTTTGTTGACGACATCATGCGGGAAGCGGGTATCACTACCATGAAGCAACACGGTGTCAACGTGGCCTATATGTCCATGAATATGCGGAAGAAACCATTCGACAATCTGAAAGTCAGGCAGGCCGTGGTGTATGCCATTAATCGGGAAGACCTGGTTCGGCGAGTCTACGGACAATTCGGCCGACCGGCCAAAAATCCCATTCCGCCTGTCTTGCTGGGATACAACGAAGAAATCCGTTATTCCCCCTATGATCCGGAAAAATCGAAACAACTATTGGCTGAGGCGGGGTACCCAAACGGGTTTAAGTGCAATTTGTACACCATGACCATTTTCCGCGACTATATGCCCGACGGAGTACTTGCCGGAACCATCGTGCAGGAGTATTTGAAAGCCGTCGGAATTCAGGCCGACACCGTACTCAGGGACTGGAAAACATTTCTTTCTGAACGAGGCAATGGAAAACACGACCTGGCCATCGGCGGATGGATTGGCGACGCACCGGATCCACATTTCTTTTTTCACTTTCTTCTCGACAAAACAGCTCTCCAAAGCCTGCCGACGAACAATAACGCATTTTACGCAAGCGACGTCATGCACGACCTGATAGAGAAGGCCAAAATTACTGTTGATCCGGTGGAAAGAAGCAACCTCTATAAACAGGCATGCGTTGTTTTTAATGAGGACCTTCCCTGGTTTACAATTGCCCATGCATTGAATATGGTGGTTATGCGAAAAAGTGTGACCAATTTCCAAATGCATGCCAGCTCGACAAGACGGTTTGACAAAGTTTGGTTGCAACCCTAATTGCGGAGCTCGAACTAAAATCCGCCCAAACCCATTGAGGTATTTATGACCTTTTTACGCGCGCTATGGATTCTTACCGTGTTTTTTATTTTGGGATGTTCCACAGAGACCAAACCGGACGCTGACTCGGAAGAATTGAAACCGGTATACGGCGGCACCCTTGTTTACGGTAAAACGGGCGTCCCGATCACATTGGACGCGGCCAAGACAACTGAAACCGAATCCTCAATCATTACAGACAATCTTTTTGACGGACTTGTCAGACAAAAAGCAGGACGCATCGCCATCGAACCCTCCCTTGCATATCGGTGGGACATCTCTGAAGATGGAAAGACGTATACATTTCACCTGCGTCAAAACGTGAAATTTCATGACGGCTCCCCCTTTAATGCCGACGCCGTGGTGTACTCTTTTGAACGCCAACGGGAAGGAGCCGACTTTGAATACTGGAGAAATTTTAATATCGATCAGGTGATCTCATCCATCAAAACGGTTAATGACTCGACCGTCAGGATGCAACTCCGTCAGCCTGATGCAACCTTTCTAAATATTCTTTCACTCACTTTTCTTGGTATTGTCAGCAAGGAGTCTGCACAGCAATACGGAAATGACTTTGCAAAGAACCCTTCAGGAACCGGTGCATTCAAATTTGTCAAATGGGAAGACGATGGGACGGTTGTAACCGTCGCAAATCCGGACTACTGGGACGGCCGGCCATACATCGATTCACTTATTTTCAAGCCGATGGCGAGCGCGGCGGATCGATGGAATGCGCTCCGCGACGGTTCCCTCGACATGATGGCAGTTCCCGACCAGGCAGATATCCCAGATATGGAACGCACGCGGGGGATTACACTCGTTAAGCAACCCGGCGTTAACATCTGCTATATGGCGATGAACATGAATAAGAAGCCCTTTGATGACGTACGTATCCGAGAGGCGATCGTCTATGCCATTGACCGCGAAAAGCTAGTACGTGAAGTCTACGGGCGACTTGGACGACCCGCAAAGAATCCTATACCACCCATGCTGCTTGGATACGCGGAAGAAATCCGTTTCACTCCCTTCGACCCGGAAAAATCAAAGCAGCTACTGAAGGATGCAGGTTATCCAAATGGATTCAAGGCCAAATTATGGACGATGCCGATTGCCCGAGAGTATATGCCCAACGGTCAGTTGATGGCCGAAATCATTCAACGCGATCTGAAGGCAGTCGGGATTGAAACGGAAATTTACCAGGCTCCCACCTGGAGTGAACACCGTGACCGGGTTGCCCGTGGTGAGCATGAATTGTCCATTTTCGGATGGATCGGCGATGCACCTGATCCGCATTTCTTTTTTAGCCCCCTTCTTTCCAAAGAGAGCGCCAGCCTTTCTTCCGCGACGAACATTGCCTTTTACAAAAGCGATGCGATGAGCGATTTGATTCAAAAAGGCATCACCACATTTGATCCGGTCCAGCGTAGTCAGATCTATAAGAAAGCCTGTGAGCTTTTTAACCAGGATCTTCCCTGGTTCACCATCGCCCACTCCGTCAATGTACTGGTCATGAAAAAAAGCCTGACCAATTTCCAAATGCATGCAAGTTCCACACGCCGATTCAATAAAACGTGGATAAATCCGTAAGGAGGTACACATGAAACTCATTGCCGCGTTGCTGACCACCCTATTCTTTCTTTCCTGTTCGTCGGAACAACCTTCAGAGGAAACAGAATTGCTGAAGCCTGAATACGGCGGGACTCTAACCTATGCCAAAAACGGACCCGCAATTACCATGGATCCCGCCATAGCCCGCGAAGGAGAGTCTTCCATCGTCATTTCCAACATCTACGAGGGTCTGATCGAGCAGCAAGCCGGCAAAGCCGGTATCAATCCCGGTCTGGCACGATCATGGGACATTTCCGAAGACGGAAAGACCTACACGTTTCATTTGCGATCGGGTGTCCAGTTCCACGATGGGACGCCGTTTAACGCAGAGGCCGTGCTGCTGAGTTTTGAACGGCAGCGTGATCCCAAGAACCCCTATCATCGGGCCGGGCGCTTCGAGTTTTGGGATAATCTGGGTATGTCCAACATCATCAGCTCATGGAAGGCCGTTGATGATTCTACCGTTGAATTCGTTCTCGGAAGCGCCAACCCGACTTTCCTGAATCTACTTTCCCTCTATGTGACATCGATTGTCAGTCCCACGGCCTTGAAAAAATACGGCGACGATATCGAAAGAAATCCGGTGGGTACGGGTCCTTTCAAATTTCTCAGCTGGAGTGACGACGGAGTCGTTACCGTGATAGCCAACAATGATTATTGGAACGGCCGCCCGTATCTGGATACAATTATCTTCAAGCCCATACCGAGTGCCAAAGACCGATGGAAAGCCCTGAAGGCCGGAGAAATCGACATGATGGCGGTGCCCGACCAAGCAGACATTGGCGACATGGATCGAACCGCCGGCGTAAAATCTGCCAAGCAACCAGGTATCAACATTTGTTATATGGCCATGAACATGAAAAAGAAGCCGTTTGACGATCTTCGAATCCGTCAGGCGATTGTTTATGCTATCAACAGGGAGAAGCTCGTTCGCGAACTCTACGGTCAACTCGGTCGACCAGCCAAGAACCCCATTCCACCTATGCTGATCGGTTACAACGAGGAGATCCGATATACCCCCTACGATCCTGAAAAGTCAAAACAATTGTTGAAAGAAGCCGGATATCCCAAAGGATTCAAAGCCAAACTCTGGACTATGCCGATCATTCGGGAATACATGCCGAATGGAAAACTGGCTGCCGAGATCATCCAGCGGGACCTTAAAGTAGTTGGAATTGAAACTGAAATATATAGCGGACCGACGTGGAAAGAACACACCGATCGAATCTCAAAAGGTGAACATGAATTGGCCATTTTTGGATGGATTGGCGATGCTCCCGATCCCAACTTCTTCTTCAGCCCGCTGCTGAGTTCGGAAAGCGCCAATGAGGTTTCAGCGTCGAACATTGCCTTCTATAAGAGTGCAAAGATGGACGAATTGATTCACAAGGGCATTTCTGTCTTTGATCCTGTGGAAAGGAGCCAGATCTACAAACAGGGCTGCGAACTCTTCAACGAGGATTTGCCGTGGTTTACTATAGCACACTCGGTCTCCATTGTCCCGATGGCCAAGTATGTCCAGGGTTTCAAACTGCATTCCAGCTCGATCCGTAAATTCGGGAAAACCTGGATTCAGAAAGACCAGCGTTGACACTCCGGGTGAATTTTCATATTATTACGCCGCTTTATGAAGAATAAGTCAACAATTATCCTGCTCATCCTTTTGGGGTGTTGCTTTCTGTCCGTTCTGGCTGTGACGTTTTTCCGCTTTTTTGACGCGGACATCCATCTGGGTAAACGAATTGCGGTTATTGAACTGAACGGGGCGATCGAAGATTCGCGGGACATTGTCCGGCAATTTAAGAAGTTCCGGGATGACTCGTCGGTGGAAGCCATTGTCTTCAGAATAGACAGCCCCGGTGGAGGAATTACTCCCTCACAGGAGATTTTCGATATCGTGCGCAAGACCCGCGCAGCGGGCAAACCGGTCATTGTTTCCATGGGCAGTGTGGCTGCGTCCGGCGGATACTATGTCGCTTGTCCCGCGGACACGATCGTCGCCAACCCCGGAACGATTACGGGCAGTATCGGCGTCATCATACAATATCCCAACGTCGATAAACTGCTCGAAAAAGTCGGTGTCAAGTTCACGACGATTAAGTCGGGTCAGTTCAAAGACGCATTAAGCCCTTTTCGCGACATGACTAAGCAAGAGGCCGATTATCTCCAGTCATTTGTGATGAACGCCTACCAACAATTTCTTACGGCCGTTGCCCAATCTCGCAATATCGATACAGCCGATGTCAGGCCCCTGGCCGATGGACGAGTATTTACCGGGGAACAAGCGTTGGCGTACGGCCTCGTGGACCGCCTGGGGACCTACGATGACGCCATCCACGTTGCCGGAAGAATGGCCGGACTCACGGGAGAGCCTTCGATTGTTCGGGAGGAAAAGAAACGATCTTCGATTTTTGACTTTGTATTCAACGATGATGCGGCACAAAAAATTGACCAACTACTGCCGGAATTTCGTCTCTATCCGGTGGTGAGTTACAAATACGGACTATGAAAACCATGAATGTGACCAAAGCTGAAATTGTGTCCACGGTGGCCGAAGCGGTTGGCATGACCAAAATTGAAACCGAAGCCGTCATCAACGGATTTATTTATGCCATTCACCAGGCCTTGAAAAACGGCAAAGAAGTCGAGATCCGCGGCCTGGGGAGCTTGAGAATTATCGACCGGGAACCACGAAAGGCGCGCAACCCGAAAACGGGCGCAACCATTCATCTTCCGAAGAGACGGGTTCCCCAGTTCCGACCGTCCAAAGATTTGCGAAAAGCAGTTAATCAATCAAATCCGGATAAATAAAGGAGTCCACCATGCCCTGTGGAAGAAAAAGAAAACGGCGGAAGATGGCGACCCACAAGCGCAAAAAGCGCCTTCGTCGTGACCGTCATAAGAAGAAAAATCGCTAACCAGTGATTTGCCTTAAGGCGTAGGCTGTCCCCCGTCCCAACGGCGAGGGACAGCCTTTCTTTTTATGCGTAATCTCAAAATCATTGTCGAGTACGACGGTACGAACTTCTGCGGGTGGCAAATTCAAAAGGATTGCCGCTCGGTTCAGGGAGAATTAAAAGCCGCGGTCTATCAGATTACCGGCGAGGAAGTGACCGTCGAAGGAGCCGGCCGAACGGATTCAGGGGTTCATGCGCGCGGTCAGGTTGCCAATTTTAGGATAGCCAAAAGCATCGGAACTTTTGAGTTTACCAAAGGCCTCAACGCCGTTCTTCCGGAAGATGTCCGCATTAAGTCCATGGAAGAAGTGGACGAAAGCTTTCATGCCCGGTTTTCCGCCAAAGAGCGACGGTACAAATATTATATCATTCAGCAGCCAACCGCTCTTCATCGAATGCATGCCTGGTATTATCCGCATACACTCGATTTGGAGGTGATGCGCGAAGGTTGCCGGCAGATCCTTGGAGAGCACGACTTCAAGTCCTTCTGCCTTGTTCAGGCGGAAGTAAACCACCATCGATGCGAGGTGCGCAAAGCGGATTGGTATGACGAAGGTACTTTCCGTATCTTTGAAATACACGCCAATCGGTTCGTTCACAGCATGGTTCGAGCCTTGGTGGGGACGTTTGTCAGACTGGGCAATGGAAAACTCTCCCTTGAAGATCTTCAGCATATTTTGGAAGAAAGAGACAGAAGGACGGCTGGCTTTGCAGCTCCCGCACACGGGCTGTATTTGGAGGAGGTTATTTACTGACCCTGAGACGCATACAAATTTTGTCGAAGCATGCCAACAGAACATCTGAACGGGGGTGACTGATTCCTTCATGGAGACGATCGGCACATCTTTACCCTCGACGCGCTCATTCAGCGGAGAACTTTTCCTAACGAGAGCGTTCTATGCTGTCCATGAATAGATTGAACAGGTAATCGCTATCGTGCGGACCCGGGGATGCTTCGGGATGATATTGCACGGAAAAGACCGGTAAAGACTTGTGTCGAAATCCTTCCAAGGTCCCGTCATACAGATTAAAATGGGTCAGTTCAATCTCTTTTTCATCCAAAGACTTTGGATCAAGCGCAAATCCGTGATTTTGAGAAGTAATTTCGATGACGCCGGTCGCAAGATTCTTGACAGGATGGTTTGCCCCCCGATGACCAAATTTCAGTTTAAACGTCCGGCCACCGAGGGCAATCCCCAGCAATTGCTGTCCGAGGCATATTCCGAACACAGGTTTCTTTTCCAGGATCTTTCGAATTTCCGGAATGACATAATCCACCGCCTCCGGATCTCCCGGTCCGTTCGATAAGAATACCCCATCCGGATTCATCGCCAACACTTCCTCCGCTTTTGTGTACGAAGGTACTATGTCGAGAGAACATCCCCGCTCCGAAAACTTACGAAGGATATTGTGCTTCACCCCGAAATCATACACCACGATCTTGTTAGCGGCTTCAGATGTGATGTTATCCCGGAATTGCCACGACGGATCGTTGGAGGTATTCCACGAATAGGCTTCGGGGCAGGTCACCTCATTTACGAGATTGGCACCTACCATGCTTGGTGCTTGTTTTACTTTTTCGAGAAGGCGGGCGCTGTTAAGATCCCTGCTCGATAAAATCGCCCTCATTGCTCCGTAGTGTCTCACATGGCGTGTAATAGCACGGGTATCCAGTCCTTCGATCCCCATGATTTGATGCTTATCAAACAACTCACTCATGGTCATGGTAGAGCGCCAATTGGACGGCTCGTCACATATTTCCTTAACGATCATCGCCCGGACATACGGCTTCTTGGACTCAAAATCTTGTTCGTTGATACCGTAGTTACCAATCAGCGGATAGGTCATCACAACCAGTTGTCCGCAATACGATGGGTCGGACAAAATTTCCTGATATCCGGTCAT
>JAGQUY010000141.1 GCA_020438245.1 Bacteroidota bacterium | reverse complement strand
GACGCCGACAGCGAAGGCGAAGAAGGAAAATTTTATCTGTGGAGTGTCGATGAACTGAAGAAAATGCTCGGTTCTGCAGATGCCGATCTGGCACAGACAATTTTCGGAGCATCTGCAGAGGGCAATTACTACGAAGAAGCAACACGCGAGTATAAGGGCACCAATATTCTGCACTTCATAAAAGACAACGATGTGCTGGCCGGTGAACTCGGCCTCACCGAAGCCGATTTGCAATCCTCGATCGGGCGGATCCGATCAAAACTATTCGACGTCCGCAAACAGCGACTTCACCCGCTCAAAGATGACAAAATTCTGACCGATTGGAACGGTCTGATGATCGCCGCGCTGGCCATCGCTGCACGCACATTGGACAGACCCGAATACGCCTTGGCCGCAGACAAGGCCGTCGGATTCATTTTCAGCAAACTCCGCAACTCCGATGGCCGTCTGTTAAAGCGATATCGCGACGGTGACGCCGCATTACCCGCTCATTTGGATGACTACGCCTTCATGACTTGGGGTCTGCTGGAGCTTTATGAAACGACCTTTGACACGAAGCATCTCGCTCGTGCCATTGAATTGACGGATCAGACGATCAAATCGTTTTGGGATCCGACAAACGGCGGCTTTTATTTTACGGCTGAGGACGGCGAAGAGTTGATTGTCCGGTCAAAAGAATATTACGACGGTGCCATTCCATCGGGAAATTCGGTCGCTGTGGGAAATCTGGTCCGGCTGAATCGTCTCACCGGAAATACCGACTATGACAAAAAAGCGGACGCTGCCGTACGATCGTTCGGTGAATCGGTATCCAAGGTCCCGATGGGGTATACCCAGTTCATGCAGGCGTGGGATTACGTGGTCGGACCGTCGTATGAAATCGTAATAGCTGTCAAGAATACAGGAGACGCGAAGGAGATCCTCAAAAAGTTAAATGCTGCGTTCGTCAGAAGCAAGGTTGTTCTGATCAAAACCGACGCCAACGCCGCTGAATTGACCAGGCTCGCACCCTTCACGGACGGGCAAGCGGCAAGGGACGGAAAACCGACGATATACGTTTGCACAAATTTTTCTTGCGCAGCACCGGTGTTCACTGCGGATGATATGATGAAACTCTTGGCTAAATGAGTATCATGGCGACTTTTTTTGAACGATAACGTCTTTTCGTGGCAAGGAAAACGTGAAGATGGTCCCCTTTCCATGGACACTTTTCACCCCAATTTTTCCGCCATGCTGTTCAATGATTTTCTTGGCTATTACCAGTCCCAGTCCAGTACTGGATTCTCCACCCGTAGGACGTGAACTCAACTTCTTAAACCCTGTAAAAAGTTCGCTCAGATCCTTTTCCGTCAGTCCTTGCCCGGAATCTTCAATATGAACCGCAACTTCCGTCGGGAGAACCTCATAAAATAAACGTACACGGCCCCCGGCAAAGGTATACTTGATCGCATTGCTGAGTAGATTATCCAGGACTTCTGCAATCCGGCGTTTGTCAACGATGACCATCGGTAGATCACGCTTGGTCTCGATCGCGAGTTCGATCTGTTTTTGTGAGGCCGCCCATTTGTGGATCCGGGAACCTTCATCAACGATAGAATTCAAGTTTTCCTCGGCGAGTTGGAGTGTCAGTTTGCCGGCTTCGATCGCGGAAATATCAAGTAAATCGTTGATCAAAACCGTCATTCGGGTGGCCACCAAGTTCATGTCTTTGAGATTTTTTTTCCACACCTCCATGTCAACGGAATTCGCATCGATATCTTCATACATCATCCCTTGCAAACCGATGATTCCGGACAGCGGGCTGCGTAGGTCGTGCGCAACAATGCTCATAAACTCGTTTTGTTTGTCGTACAACATCTGCAGCTCTTCATTCTGACGCAGAATTTTGTCGGTCCGTTCCTCGACGAGTTTTTCAAGCCTTCGTTTTTCCTGCTCAAGACTGCGAGATCGAATCTTAACAATCAGGGCCAGAAAGAAAACCAAGCTGCCGGCATAGATCAAGAGTGCCCACCACGTCAAGAACCAGGGCGGCTGAACAGAAAACGGGAACGATGCTTCGTTGGTCACGGTACCGTAAAGGTTGCGGGCTCGCACCCGGAAGGTATAGCTGCCCGGAGGTAAATGCGAGTACTCCTTCGCTGTTTGTCCGCTCCAAGGCGACCAAGCCTCATCCAGCCCTCCCAGGCAGTATTGGTATTGAATGGCCGCTTCGTCATCATAGAAGGGAGCTGCATACTCCAGTCGAAGCGAATTCAACCGGTACGGAAGAGTTAGTTCCGTTGCGGGAAAATTGAATCCGCCAAAGAAAATCGAATCGTTGGCCA
>JAGQUY010000140.1 GCA_020438245.1 Bacteroidota bacterium | reverse complement strand
AGAGGAATTTGAGGATATTGATCCCAAGACAGCTGAATTAGTGCCAACAGCGGCGCAAGTTTCTGGGGGAATACCAATTCCACCGGTCAGCTTGTTGCGGGTTATGTCGCCTGATGACTGGGAAGGTTTCACGGAGGAATGGCTGACTTTCCATAAGAATAACGGCTTGTATCGTTCCATAAAGAAGTATTCTGGATCAGGGGATCTGGGGCTGGACGTTGTCGCTTTCACGTCGGAAGATGGTTTTGAAAAGCCCTGGGACAGTTACCAGTGCAAACATTACGATCATGCGCTTACGCCAAATGATGTCATGGGGGAAGTAGGCAAAGTCATTTACCATTCTTTCCGATGTACGCCACCGTTTAATCAGGCTTGCAGGATACCTCGCCAGCACGTTTTCGTCGCCCCGCTCGGTGTCGGCATAACGGTTGGCCGGTGGTTAAAGGACCCAAACCGGTTTAAGGACAAAGTTCGGGAAAAATGGGAAAGCCATTGTGTGCCGAAGATTGGCAAGAACATCCAAGCACCGTTGCAAGGTGATCTACTTGAATATTTCAACAGTTTTGATTTCTCGATCTTCGAAGACAGAACCGGCATCGAACTCATAGAGGAGCATGCCCAGACAGTTTTTTATGCCCCCCGATTTGGCGGAGGGCTTCCGGCCCGAGATCAGGCGCAAACCCCGCCACTTGAGCCAACCGATGACGAAAGTCTTTATCTCCAAAAGCTACTTGATGCCTACGCGGACCATTTGGGACACGAAGTAGCATCGAATAGCGTGTTGGCTCCGTACCCTGATCTTGAAGAGCACTACAACCGCCAACGTGTTTTATTCTATAGTGCAGAATCGTTGAGGAATTTTGCACGCGATCGCACACCACCACGCACTTTCGACTCACTGCAGGACGACGTATATCACGGTGTAATTGATGTTTGTGAAGCGGCCCACGCCGATGCGTTGGAGCGCCTACGATCTACGGTCACGACGGCAGGGGGTCTCGATGTGAGCGGGAACGCCTTGGTGAGTGTGGCACGCGTCACCGACAAACAGGGTATCTGTCATCAACTCGCCAACGAAGACCGCCTGAAATGGAAGAAAAAGACTTGACCGAAAGTAAGACGAGTCCATTCAACAGCGCATTGGAGACCGGCGTCAGAACCTTAGCCGTTCTCGTTGCTAGCTATCCCAAAACGCACGATCTTGGCAGGCTCGTGCAGTACGACTATCTCACAGTGCATTCAGCTGACGCTGGCGGCCCACCAAGCTTGCACCCTCCCTTACCGCTTCGCTCCGGCGAATTGCTTGTACGACGGAGCCTCATCGAGGCAGGTTTACGGCTAATTATTAGCCGGTCCCTTGCCCGCAGGGAGTTCCACGTCCAGGGATTTCTTTATGGGGCTGAGGACGCCGCCGGCGCATTTCTAGATAATATGCGGTCACCCTATATCGAGCACCTCCGCAATCGAGCCGACTGGGTGACTTCCACATTTGACGGGCTAAGCACGGGTGAGCTTGACGCGGTCATCAAACGACTGTTTAACGCGTGGACCACGGAGTTTCATCCGGCCCAATTAGATCCGCAGCTAGAGTTGCTTCCATGAGTGGTTTCCTGCTGCGATATCTCGCCTATTTTGGACCAGACAGGATGCCTGCGGAAATTTTATTTCAACCGGGTCTGAACGTCATATACGGTTCATCGGAAACTGGAAAATCCCTAATTGTGGAAAGCATCGATTTCATGCTCGGCCAGAAAGACCCGGTGCGCGATGTTCCTGAAAGAAAAGGGTATGACCGCATACGTTTGGGAATAGAAAGCGCAGACTGGCCACCGTTGATCCTGGATCGAAGCGTCGAGGGCGGGCATTTTCACGCATATGAAGAGAGCATTTCAGAAGGAGATCCACAGACCGAACCAAAGACATTGAGATGGCAACACAGCGCCACCCGTAAGGATACACTGTCATTTTTCCTTCTGGAGCGTACAGGCCTGACATCGAAAGTTCTCCGCAGGAACGCCGCCGGAAAAACTAGGTCACTCACTTTCCGCGACCTGGCACGCATCTGTGTCGTAAACGATGAAGAGATTGATAAGCGCGGGTCACCGTTCGTTACAGGACAGGTTATATCGGCGACACCAGAATATGCTGCATTCAAGCTCCTTCTGACGGGTGTAGACGATAGTGCTTTGATTTCGGCTAGTGAAGTTTCTGGCCATCGTAACCAGGAAGGCGGCAAGATC
>JAGQUY010000139.1 GCA_020438245.1 Bacteroidota bacterium | reverse complement strand
CCAAGAGTCTCCTTGATTGGTCGTTTTCCAGATTCCGCCGCTGGCACCGCCTGCCAGCCAGGTGCTGTGAGTTCCATCAGCCGGATCAACGATAATTCCGCGGGTCCTGCCGGCTACGTTGGCCGGTCCGCGTTCCACCCAGCTAAGGGTACTCGCTCTTTTGAGTTGCGGTCTGGAGTCCAGGGGGATATTGGCCCTTCTCATCTCCCTGAATTTATAGCCCATGGTATAGGCAGGTTCTGTTGCATTCTCCGGTGTCCGGATGCGTCGATGAAATGCAATGTATTCATCCGGCTTGTCATTCTTGGCTTCCGGAATATTCTTTTTGACTTCGGGTCTCGGCGTCGGAAGCAGGGAAATGCACGTCAACGACAAGGCCAGCAAGCCTGTCAAAGCGGCAAATGTTCTTTTCGAATCAAATACCATGGCGATATCCTTTGTTAATCAGTATGGGGTTTCAGTTTTTTTCTTGAAGATGCATCGAAAATATATTGTTCTATAGGATGGGACTCATCTTTCTTCACCATTCCAGGCCAGGAAGATATCTTGAGTTGCGTCTCATTGATCCACTCAAACGTCCCGCGAAGAACGGTGGATTCTAAAATCACACTGTCTGCTTTTGAGTCAACCAGTACGAATGCTTGTTTGATCACGTCGAGATCGGAGTTTCCCCGGTTGATTTTGATACAGAGGACGTACCTTTTGGTTGAGTTAAAACGGTATTCAAACTCGCCATCACCCAGTTTTGAGGCAGCAAGGGCCTCATAGCCGGAGGTCTGTTTATTCGGTTTAGAAGCGGCACAGGAGATCAACAGAAATGACAAAAGAAGGGGCGAGACCAAATTTGGCATGGTGCTTTTCTTATTTTTAATGCTACAGGAGGGCAACGCTCATGGCGATGCGACAGTGCATAAAAATCAGCAAAATGACCAATGAAGTCAATAGGGGGATGCAGATTTTTAAGATTCGGCTTTCCCCGCAAAACGGCATTCTAAGACCGTTTACGAAGTATCTTGTCGGTCCGGTTTCATCCGGCCACCGCCGCATCCGCCGGAGCGGTACCGGCAGGTGCGGTATGGCTGATCAAGAACGATTGGGCGCGTCGCGAAGCACGCTATCGGACCTACGTCCGATCATGACGCCTCCGAACGGAGGCGTGGGGGACTTACTCTCTATTGGAGGTAGTAGGGCGGTTGGAGAAAAACTTACATCACCTCGAATTTCTTCAAAGTTCTTTCTGTCCTCGGGTTTCCATCAGGGGGTCGTATTCCGCGTGGTCTCCAATTAGTTCTTAAGCCATTGCAGGCCGAGTTGTGCTTGAAGCCACGTATTGGCTTGATTTTTCTGTTCGATTCACCGGATTACCGCAAATTTCTTGAGCGTCTTGCCCATTCCCCAGATTTCGATCAGGGCGATATACATCCCGCTGGCCACCCGGTGTCCTTTGGCATTGGTCAAATCCCATTCCTCCATGGAGAGGTGCCATTCATCGAATTACCGCGAATTTAACGGTTGTCTTGCCGATGGAGTAGGCTTCAATCAGAGCAATATACATCCCGCTTGCCACCCGGTGTCCCCTGTGATTGGTTAAATCCCATCGTTCGATGGAGGTGGCTTGCGGAGCGGCGTCAGCCTCTGAATAGACTGTTGCGTCCACGCGGTCGTTGTTGGAGACTGTATTATGGTTGATGATTCTTACCAAATCTCCTGCGACGGTGAAGATCTTGATCGAACAGGAGGCAGGCAGATTGATGAACTTGACAACCCGACTGAGCCCCGTCGTCTGTTCATAAGCGGAAAGATAAAATGGATTGGGCACTACGCGGATGTCTTTGAGTTCTTTCTTCAGTTGTCGTTTGAACGTGGCCAACGTCGAAGCCTTTGTGGAAAAAGCAAAGGTATCGGCCGGTGTCAAGACATGATTGGCGTAAATGTGGAATTTTCCATTATCAGGAATTCGGGTGTAGGCCGAATCGCGTTCTGCGGCCGTAAGACCACCGGCGGCGAGAGTCTGAACGATGTCGTTCCAATTCACAGCAGCTGCATTGCGAGGGGCCATGTCCATGACAAACAGTGTCGGCATGGAACCTGTAGAAACATTCATGATATCCGGATCACCGGCGCCTGCATCATAGGGTTTGTTTGTGATATAGACATAGGTGCGAACCGCCGGACCTGTTCCATTGCCTCCAAGTGTGTTATCCAGGAACCAGCCATTTAGATTGGCCTCATCGCGCACACTAACGTTGACCTGGTGCGGTGTTGCATCGCCGTCTACGGGATCGATCTCAAACGCACCAAAGGGTATCGTAAAGGTTTCGTCGTTGGGTCCGGTAAAGCCGGTGTGGCCGTACGCTATAGACCATCCTGCGGGGGCGTTACTGAAGACCAGATCAATATCACGATAGTCCGCAATGCCAACGGTTGAACCTGCAAAATTCGGCCCGATGGTCAATCCACCGAAAAAAGCCTCCAAGCCCAGGTTCACACCGGTCATCCATCGAAGACCTGTTCCGTTACCACCGGTGTAACCGTATCCCTTCACTTTTGCGGGGGGGCCATAGATTTTGATAAGCATCCCATCTACTATCGCGAATTCTTCCTCCGATTTCGGCCCTGTCGACATGGCCGTCGAGAACATTCGTTCATCAACCGGAGTTCTTGGGTCGTTGACGCGGGAATCAAATGGAACGATCTGTCCCTTGTCCACATCACGCAGGTGATATGCTAATGTCTGATCAGAGTATCCGTCTGCCGAATTCAGATAAAAGAACTCGACGCGGTAAGTATGACCCGTGATTTTACCGGGATCGATAACTTCAATTTCAACATCTCCATCGCTTGAGCCTGACACATGGGCGATGGTGTCGGTCGATGCGTCAAAAGCCAAGCCGAGCACCGGTGAAGCGGGAACCGCGGAGACGATATTCTGGAAGATTGGAGATTCCAGGCTGATTGGAATCCCGGCGGGTCTTTTTACGATGCTGCCATTCAATGCAATCGAATCCGGTCCTGCAATGTAGGGTTGGGCATCGTAAGCGGTGACACTGTAGTAATACTGGAGACCCTTTGAAACGTTGTTGTCTATGAACACATAACGCAATCCGGTATTTGATCCGAGGTCAACTTCCTTGGTGATCAGGTTGCCATTCTGACTGACTTCACTGTACGTGATGACTCCCAAGGTATCGGCCTTGTCGTACTGGGCCAGAAGTTCAAACGATCCGGGTAGACCACTCAGACTCCGGTAGACCCGATATCCTTGGAAGTCATAAGGCACATAATCGGCCGTGTAACCATTGGCGGTATTGGCGCCGATCGTTTCGCCAAAGTCATCATGACTGTATTCGGAGTTGTTCTGCCAGGTGAGCACCACGCGATTGTCGAGCGCGACTGCGGTAAGCTGCGGTTTTGCCGGCGGCGCAGGACTGGACAAACCCGCTTCGAATATTTGTTGGGCGATATCACTGGTGCGCCATAATTGCGCTACGGCATCTAGCCGATCGCTGCCTTTGGCGCCAATAACAGCCATCCAAATCTCCTGGGGCTCACCGACCTTGAGAGTGAACGGACCGGTGGCGATAAGCATTCGTTGATCGGCGGCATAGGCATTAACGTCAGGATTGTTCTGTCCTGCAACATCACAGGTTCCTTGTTCGGTCAACGGGTTGCCTCGAAAAGCATGGTAGTCGTAGTAGCCGCATCCATATTTTGGATTGCCGGACGATTTTTCGCGACCTCGAAGCAGGTTGTATCGTTCTTTGTTGTTCACGGGATCCGTTCCTCCTGAATACAAGTTCGCAGAAACAGCACCCATAATGAACTGATCGGGATCCAGGGAGGTTCTTATATAACGATTGCTGTGGGCGTCATAGGTGAGTTTTTGTGTATTCGTTCCAAATTTTTGGT
>JAGQUY010000138.1 GCA_020438245.1 Bacteroidota bacterium | reverse complement strand
GTGCTTGTTGACAATCAGTTTCCATACAATCTGTACGGCGCCCAACAGGACAATAGTACAATTGTAATTCCCAGCCGCACCAGTTCATGGGGAATTGACGAATCGGATTGGCATGCAGTGGCCGGTGGTGAGAGCGGATACATTGCGGCAGATCCCTTGAACCCGGACATTACCTATGGCGGAAGTTATATGGGCTACCTTACCCGCTATGACAACCGCTCTAAACAGGAACGGATTATTAATGTTTGGCCGGATAATACAATAGGCCTTGGGGCCGGGGAATCTCGATATCGATTCCAATGGACATATCCGATTATCCTGTCAACGCATCGGCCCGGAGTGCTGTATGTGACCTCGCAATTTGTTCACCGGTCAACGGATCAGGGGCAGACTTGGGAAACCATAAGCCCAGATCTAACAAGGAATGAAAAAGGTAAACAGGTATCTTCCGGTGGACCTATTACCAAGGATAATACCGGCGTTGAATATTACAACACAATTTTCACGCTGGCGGAGTCTCCATTGGAAGAGGGCGTATTGTGGGCGGGTAGCGATGACGGGTTGATCCATGTTACGCGTGACAACTGCAGGAATTGGGAAAATGTAACTCCAAAAGATATTCCAGAAGGAACTCTGGTAAGCATCATTACAGCGTCTTCCTGGGCAAAAGGAACCGCGTACGTGGCTTGCACCCGGTACAAACTGAATGACTTCAAACCGATGCTGTTCAAAACATCAGACTATGGAAAGAGTTGGACAAAGATCAACAAGGGAATACCGGATGATCATTATACGAGAGTGATCAGGGAAGATCCGAATCGGGAGGGTCTTTTATACGCTGGAACAGAGCGCGGTATTTATGTGTCCTTTGATGGCGGAGCAAACTGGCGATCTTTGCAGCTAAATCTGCCGCAGACTCCGATTCACGATCTTGTCGTGCAGAAACGGGACAAAGATTTGGTTGTTGCCACCCATGGCCGAGCCTTCTGGATTTTGGATGATCTGACACCCTTGTATCAGATGGACCTGTCTCAAAGGTCAGAGATAAGATTATACAAACCTCGTGACGCATATCGGATGGATGGGTTTCAATATGCGGAACCAGGTTTACCTCTGGGAACCAATGCTCCCAATGGCGTCCTTGTGAACTTTGTCTTGGATCAAAAGCCTAAGGAGGAAGTTCGGCTTAATTTCCGTTATCCCAGTGGGAGACTGATAGCTTCGTATTCCAGCAAAAAGGACAAAAAGGGAAAGGAGATCAAGGAATCGGAAGAATTCTATGAAAAACCGAAAGAAAGCCGCATGGACGTAGTGCCGACGGATTCGGGGATAAATCGATTTATCTGGGACATGCGGTATGCCGATGCAAAGGAAATCGAGGGGGCCATTCTCTGGGGCGGATCTGTCCGCGGCCCCAAAGTGAAGCCGGGTTCCTACGTCGTCGACCTTGTGGTCGGTAATCGAACCTTCTCGCAGGAATTCTCGATTCTCAAGGATCCACGGGTGGAAACCAGCGAGGAAGATCTGGGCCTGCAAGAGCGCGTACTATTGAATATTAACGCATTGGTTGATACCGTGCACAAGGTCGTACTGCAAACCAGAACGTTGAGGAAGCAGATTGACAATTATACTGGCAGCTTGAAGGATTCGGCAAAGGCGCGCGTCGTGATTGAGGCGTCCAAAGCGCTGACCGATACGCTTCGAAAGATCGAAGAGACGTTCATCCAAAGCAAGCTGAAGAGTGGCCAGGACGTGCTCAATTACGGCGTTAAGATGAACAACCGTCTGACCATGCTGGGTTCCATCATAGAATCGTCGGATTCCCCTCCAACGGCCTCCCAAACTGCGTTGTTGGACGAATTAAGAGGCGAGATCGGTGGCTATTTGGAGATGTTTAGAAGGGTAACTTCTTTCGAGGTGCCCAAGCTCAATGCGCTTATTGACTCTATGGCCATCCCAACCATTGGTTTGGGAGTCAGCGGGGATTGATAATTCGCTTCTTAAGAAGAATGATTTGATCGAGGGCTTCCCGGGAAAGCCCAAAATTGAGCAGGGTGTCGAGGGCCATTTCCTCGACGGTGATGGAAAACGTCTTGTCCTCTTTTTTTTGTATATCATAAAGCAGACGTTTTTCTTTGTCGTAAATTCGGATTTCGTCCTTGACCTCAAATCCCATGAGGTCTCTTTCCAAGACTCGTATTTCGTCACCGACTTCATGAAATAGTATGTAGTTCTCCGGAAAAAACGGATCCATGCTTACAAAAACCGAGGCCGACTTAATCTGAAATTTGATTCTGTCAAACATACTTTGTTTCTCCTGCAGGCTGTAAAAAGGTAGTGATCGAGATAGTGCAATTCAATGACAAACGCACAACTTGGCTGCGAAAATAAAAAAAAAGCCGGCCAAAAGAGGCCGGCTACCGTAATTCGCTTAACGGTATTTACTTAATTTGGCGAATGGTTACGCCCCAATTTTCCGGATTGTTCGGTGGATCGTCGTTCCAATCTTCGAAGCTATGTGAACCGTCGCTGATATAAACAACCTGATAGTCTCCGGCGTCGAGGTAAATGACCCCGTTGAACAGTCTATTTTTTCTTGCGCCCCCGGCATTTTCAGTCATACCATATGTCATTTCCCACACGGTTTGTCCTGTTTTGGCATTCTTGATCCAGGCATAGTCGTACATCCGACCATTTTTCCCTTCGCCGAGGCAGGTGATTCTGATTTTTCCGCCTTTCTCCAAATTGAAATTGGCGACTCGATACTCATCATCACCGACACGCACAATTTGGGTCAGGATACTTGCATCTGTAGATTCTCGATAGCGTCCGAAGTTATTCTTATCCGCATCATTCACGAGGCTCAGTGTTATGCCCCATTTGTTTCTATTGAAGGGAGGATCTGCATTCCAGTCATGGTACGAGTGAGAATTGTCCGTCCGATAGTTGACCTTGTAATTGCCGGCCGTAAGTGTAATGACTCCGTCGAACAGACGATTCTTTTCGGAGCCACCTGCAAATTTTGTTTCATCGTAACGCATTTCCCACACCGTTTGACCTGTTTCAGCATTCGTGATCCAGCCGTAGTCGTACATCCGATGGTCAACTCCTTCGCCCAGCGCGTAGATGTGAAGGTCTGTATCCCTTTTGAGAGAAATACCCTCTGACCTATATTCTCCGTCGCCGACACCGGTGATGGAGACAATCTCCTCGCGCTTGACTTTCTTGTATTCCCGGATATATGCCAGGTCACGCTCGTCTAATACGCTGAGGGTCAAGCCCCAGTAGGAAGGATCATAGGGAGGCTGCATATTCCATTCGGTGAAACTGTGAGAATCGTCGGTGACGTAGGTAGCCACATAGTTTCCGGCAGGCAAGGTGGCAGTACCAGAGTACATCCGGTTTTTTTGTGCACCGCCGGCCGGTGAAGTATTCTCGAACCGCATTTCCCAGACAAATCTCGCAGATTTGTCGTCTGAAATCCAGCCGTAATCATACATGCGGCGATCCTGGCCTTCGCCGACACAATAGATTTTAATCTTAAGCTCTTTTTCGAGAGTAAAACCCTTTTCCAGGTAATCGCTATCCCGTGCACCCGTCAGCGCAACGAAGGCATTTTTCGGCTTTGAACCGTCAAAGCTTCCAATTCGATCTCGGTCTCCATCGGAGCACGTTATTCGAAGGTTCCATGCCTCTGCATCTTCATACAAGTCGGTATCTTCCACGAAGACCTTTACGAGATTCTTGAAAAATTCGCCCATGTAGCTGTCTGAACTCGATATGCGAATGATCTTTTGACCGTAGGTCGAAAAGTAGGCCTCATAATTGCCGGGCTTCAGGGCTAGCTGCCCCTGGTACGAAACGTTTCTCGATCCCCAATCCTTGTTCACATTGTCCGGCTGCATGGCCCACATAACCTCTTTGGTGTCTGCGTTCAAGATCCAGCCGTATGCAATCATCGGATTCGATCGATTCCATTTCTCCGATCGGGACATGACGCCAACCGCATCCAATTTCACGGTAACGGTGTTCTTAACGGAGAATCCCTTCACATAGACTTTGTCAAGCTCGAGGTGACTCAGGTCGGCCACGACGTACTGTGCATACAGCGA
>JAGQUY010000137.1 GCA_020438245.1 Bacteroidota bacterium | reverse complement strand
TCCAATCAAGAACTGACGCAACGCACCTATCCCGTTTTTTACCAGCTGAGCAGCGCTCACGGCAGGCGAATTTTTTCTATCACAGCTGTAGTAGAAATAGACGGTGTGCGCGGCAAGTAGTGTACCTCACAAATATCCTTAAACTCATCAAATTTGCCAAGCCAGTCATTACCCATCACCAGGATATCTGCCCGATAAGTTTGCAAGTAATATCGTTTAAGCTCGAGTGATTCTTCTAGAAATACCTCGTCAACAAAGCGAATGGAGCGAATAATCTCCATGCGTTCGTCTTGACTGTATATTGGAAAGCGCTGTTTCTTACTGAAGTTCATCTCATCAGTGGATACACCAACTAGCAAATAATCACCCAATTGACGGGCCCGCTCTAGGATCCGTAGATGGCCTACGTGAAAAACGTCGAAAGTACCGAAGGTGATTATACGCCTCATCGAATACCTCGGGTTCGACCACCATATCGGAGCCGGTGAATATGGTACGGCAGGCTTTGTGCAGCGCGATGAAAAAACTCAGAAATCAACCAAGGATTTTTACCAGCTAACTGAAACAATTTTGCAAATTTCTTCTCTTTGAGTGCCCAGATAAACGGCATATATTGATCATCTCGGCTCACCAGAGCAATTTTTTTCAATAACGCGGCCTGAATGGAAGGCCTGTCTGTGAAATTCTCAATTGCATCCTCTAAAACTTCGATCATTAAATTTGTACGATTTTTTTGACTCGTCATCGAACCTGGTGTTATTCGATAATAATACATGGGCTTTGGTACATATCGAAGCTTTATGCCATACATCATTAAACGCAAAAAGAATTCCGTGTCTTCACCAAATTTTTTAGTACTATGGAAAATTTTATATTTTTTTATCCAACATAGCGGGAATAATGGTTTAATTAGCAAGCGTGTTGAACAAACAAATTTTTCTATTGTAACACCTACAGCATCAAAACCATTACCATCAAACGCATATCTGCCACGCATTTCTTTCCATTGCCGCATCCCAGATGGGGTATCATGACATTCAAATACATCATCAAATATTAAAAAATTATTACTTTCCTCATCACCATAAGAAAGTAGAGTTTCAAGACGCTCTGGTGCCCATGTATCGTCAGCATCAATAACTGCCAACCAAAAACCTTGAGCCTGACTAATCGCTCGATCGCGGGATAACCCCCCACCTATATTATTATCATTATGTAAGATCCTGAGACGATTATCTGTAATACTATCTAATATATCTCGGGTTTCATCAGTTGATGCATCATTACAAATAATCAATTCAAAATTAAAAAATGTTTGAGTAAGCACAGAATCAATAGCTTCTTTTACTGTCCGCGCCCCATTATAAACTGGCATTATTACTGAAACCACCGGCACATGATTCATCATCATTTACTCATAAAAATAAATTTTCACCAATTATGACGGATTTGTAAGACTTTGAGTAATTGCCTAATTTTATGAAACATCCAACGTTTAGGCAGCATTATCCATTGTACTAATAAAGGATTTAATATACGAATCACAGGTAACGTATAAATCTGCTGTATTGGTCGCACACGAGAATCAATTTTTATCGCTATTTGGGCTACACGAGTCCAATAAAATGGTTCCAAAAAAAAGGCTGCGTGAACACACCCCCAGATGCCCTGCAGCACCGCCCGTTTTCGAGCCTCATCTAGCCGGCCTTCTGCAAGAAGACGATTATAAGCTCGCAAAAGCATGGGAACAGTAACTTTACGAATATCATTAAATTTTCCTGATGAAGAAATTCGCTGTGCCCAATGATGCTGCCAAGCTCCAACCACATCATTCGTTTTCTTCCAGCTCAATTCAGCTTCTGAACAAAGATCAAACAACCATTCAAAATCCTGTCGTACAGAAGTTTGAGGGTTCCATTTAGCCCCACCCAATTTTGATCGGCGATAAACGTGAACCATTGTCTGACATCGACGCCAAGGTCCAAGCACTGCTACACACAGATCATCCATATCAGGTTGTTGCCCTACATCAAAAACCCTGCCTTTTACATCAACAAGTTGAACACTCCCTGAAACCACATCGACCCCTGATAACTGAATTAACTCATATTGTTTTACCGCGCCCTCCGGAATTAGATAATCATCATCATCCAAAAATCGGACAAACTCGCCTCGTGCGTTGGTTAGGCCCGTATTCCGGGCGATATTAGCATTAGCCTCAGAAATAGGTATTACTCGGACGGATGGATGTTTCTGATACGGCAATAACGATTGTTTCCACGATTTATCCGGCCCATTTGGTACCACGATAACTTCCACTGCTCCTAATGGCATACCCGCCAAAGCGCTAGCGACTGCACGTGGAAGAAAATGTGGTCGGTTTGCTGTTGGAATGATGACAGAGACAAGAGGAGTCATTAAATTCTATATATGAATGTAGCTGGTTGCTAAACTAAACCGGCAAATTTAGTATTTTAATTAACTTAGTACGCTCTACTTCCCAGGAAAAGTACTGCTTAGCCCTCTGCCAACCAGCATCACCAAACTGTTCTCTCAATTCCGGGTTTTGAGCAAGTTGTAAAATATTCTCGGCCATAGCTTCAGTATGGCCCTCTTCAACCAAGTACCCGGTTTTTCCTTCGATTACAGCCTCTGGAATACCGGCATGCAAAGTTGATACGACAGGTAACCCGCTCGCCATTGCTTCCAAAATTGCAACTGGTAGACCTTCTTCGTCACCGGTTTCTGGATCGGTGATACTATGCTGCAGGAATATATCAGCCTTTTCCATAAACTGTTTTACTACCGCATTGGATTGGCCTTTGTGCAGTGTAACGCAATTTTGCAAGGCAAATTTTTGCACATAAGCTATCACTGCTTCCAGCAAAGGGCCTTCACCAATATAATCCATATGCAATCTCGAATCAGTAGAGACCGCCTGTCTGAAAGATTCTAAAAGTAAAAGTGGCGCTTTTTTAGCCACCATACGCCCAACTGCCAAACAGCGAACGCATTCATTCGAAGTTACTGCACGTGCTGGATGTGACGATTGGATGTCGATCCCATAAGGAATAATATGAATTTTTTCCTGTTGAATACCAAGTTCAATTAGCCGTTGTCGGCTGACTGAATTCATAGTGATAACCCCGTCGGCATCATTGTAATCTCTGTATTTCTCACGCCACTGTTGGTCTTTAAGCATTCTTGAAACATCGTAACCATGGGCATGCGCATAAAATCGAATACCACATTGACGGGCTATTTTTATGTAGGGATGAGAAAAGTTGAGGTATTCACCCAAAATGGCAGTTACACCATGTTCAGCTAAAAATCGTACCACATGCTTCTCGCGATTGTTAAGAATATCAACTGTTACCCCTGTATACGTTGTTAGCTGCTGTGCCAGAAAAGACAGTGGCCTGTGCCTGCGCATCTTATTCAGAATTAGTTGCGGGGCATCAACATCCCAATGCCCGGCATGGGGTGGATCGGCACTTTGCGCAATCACAACCGTACGCTCAGGAGCCAATGAGTCCATGTGGCGTTGGATAAAGGTCTCTGAGCGAGCACCAATATGCGGCGCAATAATAGCAAGAGGGTATACCATGAGGATTAGCGGTTACCTGATATGCGACCAGCACTCATGCATAACACACGGGTACCGCATCCGCGTGCCGTTCTCCTGACATAGCTGGTCGCCAAGGGCAATCCGTTGTTGGATAGCAGGTGCGGTCTTCATAGACATAAAGTTGATATTTTTCAGGGAATGCATCAGACACAATTCGTTCGACCCTGGAAAACACAGCGGAATAGCGTTCGAAATAATCATCATATCCTGGTGCTCGCACATGATTGGCTTCTGCTGGATTCGGCTGGGGGTATTAGACAGTTTTTTGTGCTACCAAAGGTACTGGCAATATAGCTATCCCACCAGGTTTAAGAATTCTGTGAATTTCGATAAGCGCTTTGTCATCATCTTGAATATGTTCTAAAACATGGGATGCAAACACAAAATCGTAACTTCCCGCAGAAAACGGCAATGCTGTCAGATTGACAGGATGATCAACTCCTTCCATGTATAAATCAGCAGTCTCGTAACCTTCAAATTGTTGCCGGAAGTAATCGGTAAAAAAAGGCTCTGGCGCAACATGCAGCATTTTCATCGAAGCACAAGGCAGGTCTTTCAGCAGCGATTCGAGCGCTAAATATTGCAGACGATGGCGTTCCAGTGCATGGCATGATGGGCAGCGGGCATATTTACGTAACCCGGAAGGTGGATTAGCTGATTGAAAAGGGCCTGTATAGTGGCATATTGGGCATTCAAAATGCGGCTCTTTCAGATTTGTCAGCTTAATCCATTCAAGTTTCAACTTTTTGGTTAGACTGGGCATTAGAATCCAATAGGTTAAGTCATGCCTTCCTGGCTGTTCCAGAAAGACCAGTTATCATTGTACTTTCATCAAACTTGACAGAATTTTTTTTGCATTGATCAAGTTTAAAAAGAAACCAAGGCAATGGCCATGCCAGAAGAGACAAAAAAGGCGTACCCATCGATTCATGGGCCGCCGCCGAACCCAAAGACCTATCATCTGTGCCATACTTGCATCCCATCCCCCTAAAGGCTTTATATCAAGTTCAACAAACCCACTATTAGTTAAATGACGTTGTAGAGAGAAGGGGGTATACCGATACTCGTCATACGGTACTTCGTGCAACGGCCACAAAAACGGTACAGTAAAGAACAACAGTCCACCCGGTTTAAAAACCCGGCAGATTTCTTTCATAACGGCTTCTGGCTCAGGGCAATGCTCGAAGACTTCGGTGCAGATAGCGCAATCGACTGAATTCTCATCAAGTGGTATTTTGCCATCTCGCCAAGTGATATCTGGCTTATTGTTATGGATGAAGTTACTTTCTAGATCCAGGCCGATAAAGTGCGAAACTTTGCTGGGCAGTGAGGTTAACATGGGTTTATAAGGCATTTGACCGCAACCAACATCGAGCAATATACCTTCAAACAGTTCAAATTGGCTACGTAGTGCATCAAAAATAGATCGGCGAACCAGAAACCTATCTAGATTTGCGGGAATAAGAGCCGGGTCTAAAAAATCAGACTGCATAATCAATAAAACAACCGTACCTTCGTCAGCGCCCGCTTAAAGGGGTGAGCTAAAGCCCTAAGTACACGCCTCGGAACCGAGCCTATGCGCCGATCTTCTCGCTTAAGCCCCGGTCGGACTGGCGGAAGAGAATATTTCGATGGGATAACTAGGGGTATACGGTTATTCGATTCGCGGATTAGTTCCGTACAGAATGTTTCCCATCGATCTGCGGCTACACTTAAAGAATAGTATTTTTTAATATGGCTTCTAGCATTTGTAGCAAGCTTCTTTCGCAGTGCATTGTCATTAGCTAAACGCCCTATTGCATTGACAAAATCCTGCTTTCGATCCTTGACCAAAAGCCCTGTTTCTCCATGAGTCACCAGTTCGCGAACACCTCCTGGTATATCCAAACAC
Source organism: Bacteroidota bacterium (assembly GCA_020438245.1). Taxonomy (GTDB): domain Bacteria; phylum CLD3; class CLD3; order SB21; family SB21; genus JAGQUY01. The sequence goes on along the minus strand of JAGQUY010000137.1, from coordinate 928 downwards.
ACTGGCACTAGCCCCGCTGCCATACCATCCATAACTGCCCCCGGTGTACCTTCATAGTCAGACAAAAGTACTAAAACATGATGATGTGCAAGTATCGTCTGAATTTTTTCACTTGGAATGGTTCCTATTATCCGAATGCGATCCTCTAAACTATAACTCTCAATACGCTCCTGGAGAGTTTGCAGTTCATTACCATCGCCAACCAAGGTCGCGATGATATCATCACGAGTGCGCATCACCAATGCCAATGCATCAATTAGATCGAGAATTCGTTTTGCCCGCTGCACCAAGCGTCCGACATAAACAAGGCGTAACGGTCCAGTTTGATCACTGAGCTGATTAGTGACTGGAACACCAGAGGGTATAACACATAATTTGGTGTATTTAGGCTTTTTCTCTTTAACGGTTTTATATAAGTGCTCACTTACACAGACCAAGCCAGACACTGCCCATTCCGGATCGCCGGTAACAAATTCATCCACCATTGCCCAATAAAAAGCATCATCATTGCGATGAGCCGCTATCGTTGGAATTCCTGCCTGCCGAACCCAGCGAGAAGAAAACCAACCAGCGACCGACAGATTGGGAATAAATACATCTGGCTGAACCTCTGTAACTTTATGCAAAATCCATTCTATTTGCTGTTCAATGTAATGGTCAAAAGGATGAAGATGGCACTTAACCCCCTGCTGCGAAAGATAGTTTGCACTAGGTGCTTCACTACCTAAATAGTTAATAAGACAATGAACATCATGCCCACGGTTCCTCAGTTCCGGTAATAAACGACGAGCATTAACAATAGGACCCCCGTAATAATTTGGTCGGTCATAGTAAATAAAAAGCATTTTCATTGAGTATTATCGATTCATCAAAGCCATCGCTCTTACCCAGTTTCAGGGTCTTAACAAACTAATGTCCGAATCAGCTC
>JAGQUY010000136.1 GCA_020438245.1 Bacteroidota bacterium | reverse complement strand
TCCAGCGGCTTCATACAAAGCTGGCAAAGGATAGCGGACTTTATCAGGCGAACAGAATCCTTGCCCGGATTAGCAGTATTTTCAACAAAGCGATAGAATGGGGCTGGGATGGCGGGAACCCGGCACAGGGCATCAAGAAATTCAAGGAAAAATCCCGTGACCGTTTCTTAAGGCCGGGCGAACTGCCCTTCTTCTTCGAGGCATTGCACGAGGAAGAAAACCAGACGGCTTGTGACTATATCCTCATGTCTCTTTATACCGGGGCGAGAAAGACTAACGTGCTGTCGATGCGTTGGACAGAGATTGATCTTGACCGGGCACTATGGCGTATTCCGGAGACGAAGAACGGGGAGCCTCTGACGATTGCGCTCTCCATCGAAGCCCTTGAGATTTTACAACGTCGGCAAAAGCAGACAAACCGCAAATGGGTCTTTCCCAGTGACAAAACCGATAGTCACCTGACAGACCCAAAGAACCCGTGGAAGCGCATTCTCACCAATGCGACTATCAAATACTGGCAAGCGCATTCTCACATTGCCCCACTTGTCGCGCAAGCCATGCAACAGACCAAAACCCGCTCCTATAACCGGAAACTTTATGTGGCTGTTCAAACGCTTGCCGAAGAACAAAACATAGAACTCCCAACAGGTCTCATGGATATGCGTCTGCACGATCTGCGCCGTACGCTGGGCAGCTTTCAGGCCGCCGCCGGAGCCAATCAATATATCATCGGAAAATCCCTCGGACACAAGAGCCACCAAGCCACTGCCGTTTATGCCCGGCTCGATCTCGACCCTGTGCGTGAATCTGTTCAAGCCGCCAGTACGGCGATCAGTCGTGCGGGGAAGAAAAAAACTGAATAGCAGTTGCAAATTTTCGTTTTGAGGAGTGGAAAATTTTTACGTCCTTTTTTTGCTATATAAAGAAGGAGTCAGAAATGAATACCGTTGCAAAAGGGGATGCTTTTGAGGATGTCAGCTATGACCTTATCAAGGAGGAGCTGGAAGGGTATAGGCTGGGACTTATTCCCGCATCCTGCAAGTTAAAGCGCAAACCTAAATACTATTCAGACAAGCGCAAAGGGTTTATTACGTTTGATCTATCTATAGAAGTATACCGATCTGATACGGAAAACATGCTCATGCTGTGGCTCATTGAATGCAAGGACTATTCCAGTAAAAATGTTCCAGTTGATGATGTAGAAGAATTTGAGAGTAAAGTCAGACAAGTGACAGGCCTGAATGCAAAAGCTGTCATGATTTCAACATCACCTTACTCTGATGGTTCGTACAATGTGGCGAAAGGATACGGCATAATGCTTATTGAAGTCAGTGGCAATATTGCCTTCAATATTATTCTTCATCGGATCAGTGTCAAAGAGGCTCGAAAACTTGATAAGCTTAGCGAAGTTATAATTTCCGAGGAAACTTATAATGATCCTATCATTCAAACGCACGTACACCGCAGATGGAATCAAAATATTGAGCGGAAACTTCTATTGGCACTTGTGAAGTATACACGTAAACTTGAAATACAGAATGCCAATGATTACGTTCCATACCTGTCAAGGGAGTACATTGAAGAGATTGTCGATAGCTTGATAGATGCCGTTGACCAAAGCAATGTTAGCCGTGGTTACGGCGTAAATCTAGATAGGCTCATGACATTCTTAGAAGAAATGTTTGGCCTAAATTTTGAGACTGGCGAGGATTTGGGATATGATGCGAACGACCGAAAAATCCTTGGGCACTGTGA
>JAGQUY010000135.1 GCA_020438245.1 Bacteroidota bacterium | reverse complement strand
TCCTCATTTTTCCGGTTTTCGTGTTCTCGGCGGGGAAGAGGACCACGCTTCGATTGAAATCGAGGTGTTTAAGTTGGATCCGGACAAACTCACCGACTCGGCAACCGAGTTCATAGATCATCCGCAGCATCAGTTTATGCCGATAGTCTTCGATCGAATCGAAGAGTTGCTGGAGTTCTCTTTCAGTTAGATACCGTATCGTCTCACCAAACCGGTCATATTTCGGGGGAGATTTCACATTTGACAATTTGCCCTTTTTGACGGCCATTCCTGCGCTTGGATTTTTTCCTTTTCGGTCCATTTTCTTCACATATGCTCACAAATGTGAAATCAGAGACCTATTTAAAATGTTCGGAAAAGTGATATGTGGAGTTGCTGGGTCCCTTTTTTGTGAAATCAAGGGCAGGGACCCAGCGAAACTCAACATAAGATACCGTTAAAGCGCCCTGAGCCAATCCAATAGGTTCTTATCGGTTTGCCAGCGGGGTGGTATCGGTTCAAGAAGATGGTCCGGCGAAAGAGGTTCGAGTTTCTCTAGCGCTTGGCGCTTCATTTCAAGGTTCGCCCTCGCATAGATCTCTGTCGTTTTCACGTCCACGTGGCCAAGAAGATCACGGATGACTACTATTGGAGTCCCTGCTTCAAGCAGATGCATCGCTCTTGAGTGGCGAATCATATGGGGGCTTACGGATCTTCTCTCGTCTGCGGTCAGAAGCCCAGCTTTTTCCGCATACTTCAATAAAATATGTCGGACACCCGACCGAGAAAGTCTTCCGCCTGAGCGATTTACGAAGAGTGGCTCGTCGCCTCGATGCGGTTCGAATAGATTCCTCTCCCTCATGTGGCCGGTCAGAAGATTCACAGTGTTGGACATTAACGGGACGATCCGAATTTTACGCCCCTTGCCCAGCAACCGGACCTGAGCCGGAGAATCCAGACGAATGTCTTTCGTCAAGAGATTAATGATTTCCTGGACTCTCGCTGCAGTATCGTATAGCACGCTTAGAAGTACGCAGTCTCGCCTCCCTGAAGGATGGGAGCGGTTCGGTTGCTCAAGAAGAGCCGCAATGTCTTGGAGGGAGAGATAATGGAGAGGAGCGCGGTTACAGCGACTGGATGGAATCGCTAGTATTCGTTGACACTGCGTCAGTAGTTCGGGGATCTCTGTCTGGACATACCGAAAGAAGACGTGCAGAGCAATCAACCTTTGGTTGCGGGTGGCTACGCTGCAGCAACGCTCCGTTTGCAAAGTCTCCAGAAACTCCAGAATTACCTGGGCATTGATTGAATGGAGCTGAATTTTGTCTAGACGCCAACGTTTCCGATCTCGGCAGAACCGTAAGAATAACACAAAAGCATCTCGATAGGTTTTGATAGTGTTAGCGCTAGCGTTCCGCTGTGAAGGCAAGTATTCGTTAAAGAAATTGGTCAGATGATAAGCCAGACTGTCCGATTTCATGAGTCTACCTCCTTTGGAATGATAAAGCCGTGCAGCTGATCGAGTCGTTTGGTTAGGTCAACTCCCAAATCCAATCTGAGGTGCAGGTATCGTTGGGTACCGAAGAACGTTTTGTGGCCCATGTAGGCGGCAAGCACAGGCAATTTTGCGCTAAGATCATCTCCTTCACGGTACCATTTCGCCAGTCGATGGCAGGCGAAAGTATGTCGCAAGTCGTGGAGGCACGGCCCCTTGCTTCTTCCTCGATGGGAGATCCCGATTTTCCAGAGTGTGTCTCGGAATATCAGATAGACGGTGTCTCGAATGATATGACCGTCGCAACGGCCAGGGAATACATGTGTTTGACTCGTCATCCGGTCTAATTGTCCAAGCATACGTTTGAGTCTGACGGTCAAAGTTGGGGCCATTGGGACAAGTCGACTTTTCCCAAATTTGGAATTTCTGATGGTGAGGATCCCGCGTTTCAGATCCACATCGGATCGGGTCAGCCTGACAGCCTCTCCGATACGAAGTCCACATCCATAAAGTAAACGGAAGAGCTGAGGTATTATGATGTGACGATATGGAGACCGTGCGGTCGAGGGGAGCTGATCGACCGCAATGAAGAATTGTCGAATTTCTTCATATGAAAAAATGTACGGGGCAAAGTCATCCCGAACGATTGGTTGGTGTGTGGAATCCGGGATATGGACGTCGTAACCTCGCAAAGCTAAGTGTTCGGCAAATTGCCTGGTCAGATTAAATCGCTTCCTTTGCGTCTTTGCGCTTTCATATTCCCTCCGCTTAAGCCATTCTTCGACCAAAAAGCGTGGCAACGTGGGAGTTTCAAGACCTTTTGCCGCTAGAAACCGATCAAAGCGGATCAATATTTGGCTGCCGGCCATAAACCGATTACCAAGAGCCATCTTTTCGATGATGAAATCCTCAAAGAGGCTTCCTAATAGTCTACGAAATTCTGGAAACTCAACT
>JAGQUY010000134.1 GCA_020438245.1 Bacteroidota bacterium | reverse complement strand
GTTTTTAAAAACGTGATCAATCGAATGCAGCAAAAGAGCGAGGGCGCCATTGAACGTGCCAAAGCGAAACATCCAGCCGTTTGTTATCTCTTCGATTGTCTCTATCTCGACGGCCGACCGGTGGTGCTTGAACCGCAAGCAAGACGACGCGAGTGGCTGGAAGATGTTGTACGAAAAGAATCGGCTTACCGGGTGAGCTCGGTGATCGAGGACGGGAAAGCATTGTTCGAAGCAGCAAGAACCTTCGACCTTGAAGGCATCATGGCCAAGCGTACGACGGGCGTCTATCAACCAGGCAAACGCAGTGATACCTGGCTCAAAATCAAAACACGTCGCACAATGGATTGTTTTGTCGTCGGATACACGCAGGGAAAGGGGGAGCGGGAGGACACGTTTGGCGCGTTACATATTGCCGTCAAGAAGGGCGGCGATTGGAGATATATGGGTAAGGTCGGAACCGGCTTTGATGATGCCAAGCTCAGGCAGCTATCCAAAGAGGTCAGAAACTTCAAAACCATAAAACGGCCCTTTAAGGAAAAACCTATCGACGATAAGGTCAGTGTTTATGTGGAGCCGAAGTTGATTTGTGAAATTCAGTATGCAAGCCTGACGAAGGATGGCATGTTAAGAGAACCGGTCTTTTTGAGGATCAGAGAGGACCTTGCTTAAGTATTGACTCAGAGTGATTTCGTCCCTCCAGACCGTTCCTCAAATTTCGTGACTCGTTTCAACTCTTCCACCACATTGAAAACGATCGGGCACGTGCCGTAATTATCAATCACACCGAATAGACGGTCCGGCATATTGTCCTGAGTAAGATGCGGATAGTCGCGGCAGGCCTGTGGACGATGGTCATAGATTTCGCATCGACGACCGTCGAAAAATATACATGGTGCATGCTTGAGGAAGTGGGTTCCCTCTTCGCGGGCCAAAAATTTGCCCTGAAATTCTTCAGGCAAGTAACCTTTGGCATTTGCCAGCACAGGAATCTCGGACGGACGAACAGCCGCTTGCAGAGTGCGGCAACAATTACCGCATTTAGTGCAGTCGATCAACGGTGCAATGTGATTGTGGATGGACGCAAACAGATCATTCACGAGATCATAGTGCAAGGATTTCAAGTGGTGGCGGAGCGAAAGGTTTTCGTCAAACCGATCGTCGGCCATGCGCCCGATGACTTCGAGATCGGTTTCAACCTGTAACGCGGAAGTGAATTTAGATGAGGGATTCTGTTTTTTCTTCAAAATGAATACCCACCTTCACCAATTCGGCAAGAATCGGTTTATATATTTCCGGTTTGGTCGGTATAAAGCATCCTCTAAGGGTAATCTGATCGGTTGCAACGAGCTTTGCGGCAATGGCTGCAGGCAGTCCGACGGTACGGGCAATGGCCGTTTCCTCTCCCGGTTTTCCATAATCAATCATGGTTGAGGTAATACGTTCGATTTTGCGATCCTTGAAACTGGCTTCAATCTCGTGTTGTAAGATCACCATATCGCGCCCATTGGGCGGCATGCGCATCTTATCCTGAATCAGTTGAATCATCACCTGAGAAACGGTTCGTGCGTCGAAGCCGATCTTCTTCTGCTCGAACAATCCAAGCCATTGCAGATTGGCCATGATATTGCCGGTCGGACTCAGACCGAGAAAGTGTGCCACTCTTTGATGAATATCCATTCGCACACCAAACGCCGGCGGGATGAACATATCCAGCATTTCGGCATAGGTGAGGTTGGCCAGATTGGGAACCCGCATTACTTCATTGGTCAGACCAAGCTTCACGATGTTCTGCCACGTTTCACTCCAACCCGTGTATCGCAGGGTGCCCCGTACCATGGTATGCACGCCTTCGACACCAAGAATATTGATATACGATAGGGAATCCCGGTTGGGGTACGCCTCGAAAGTACCCAGGCCGTTGACCTGAACGGGCCACGTGTGCCGAAAAATCTCATGAAAGGGTTGCACGTAAATCTTCCCGTCTTCCTTCCACATGGCCCCGTCTTCACCGGCCATCAATACATTTCTCGGATTCCAAGTGACTACATACCTTAACGGATTATCCGCCGATTCCGGTGCGGGCAAACCGCCTCCATACGACCGAAAACTCTGAACCGTTCCGCCTACGTCATGTATTCTTGTGATCAGGTTCATGCCCGACATGTGATCGATGCCCGGGTCCAG
>JAGQUY010000133.1:585-1908 GCA_020438245.1 Bacteroidota bacterium | reverse complement strand
TGATTCTCGTGACGCACAATCCGGATCTGGCCCAGCGCACTCAACGCATCATCCGTCTAAAGGGAGGCACTGTCGTTTCCGATGAACTCACGTCCTAATCGTCTTCTGTTCGATGGGTGGTTGTGGCAGATGGCGTGGCGTGATGCGCGGCATCATCTCGGCCGGTTTGCACTTCTCATGCTCGCCATCATGATCGGTACTGCCGCGCTGGTTTCCATTCAATCTCTTAGCGACAACCTGCGCACGGATATCGATACACAATCCAAAACACTACTCGGCGCAGATCTTCAATTGAGCTCCCGTCAACCGTTTTCGGATTCCCTTCAGAACATATTTGACGGTCTGGGAGGCGACCAAACCCGGGAAATCGGCTTCGCGTCCATGATCTATTTCACACGTACCAATGGAACGCGTCTGATCAACGTGCGCGCCATTGGAAGCGGGTATCCTTTCTACGGCACATTGGAAACAGTGCCTTCGCAGGCAGCCAATGAATTTCGCGAACAGAGCGGGGCGATTGTAGATCATGGATTGCTTGTTCAGTTTGGCGCCGAGGTCGGCGATACTATTCAACTGGGTTCAGCAAAATTCAGGATCTCTGGACGGCTGATGAAAGCGCCCGGAGAATCGGCGGCTACGTCGTTGGTCAGTCCTCCTGTGTATATCCCCATGGATCTTCTCGAATCAACCGGGCTGCTGGTCAGAGGTAGCCGCGTGATCTATCGCACCTATTTCAAATTTCTTCCCGGCACCGATGTGGAGGCCATCAGTAAACGGTTGGACCCTCTGAGTGATCGATATCAGTTCAGAATCGAGACGGTGGAAAGTCGGAAGGCTGCCTTGGGTCGGGTCTTTGATGATCTCTACCGGTATCTTAACTTGGTTGGATTCATTGCGCTCCTGCTTGGCTGTGTCGGTGTGGCCAGTGCGGTTCATGTGTTCGTAAAACAGAAGTGGGCGTCCATTGCCGTGCTCCGTTGTGTCGGCGCCTCGTCCAATCAGGCATTCATGATTTTCTTGATCCAGATAGTCGTCATGACTCTTGTCGGGAGTGTCACCGGCGCGCTGATGGGCGTTGCCGTACAGGTGTTTTTACCGGACGTTATGAAAGATTTCGTTCCGGTAACCATGGCATTCTCGATTTCATGGACAGCCGTTGCCAAGGGAATCGGGGCGGCACTTGTCATGAGTTTGCTGTTTGCTCTTCTTCCCCTGGTCGCTGTTCGCAGGATTTCCCCGTTGGTTACCCTGCGCAGTTCTTACGAGGCACCGTATCGAAAATGGGGTGATCCGCTGTATGTAGTACTTCTCCTCTTGGTTGCG
>JAGQUY010000133.1:0-436 GCA_020438245.1 Bacteroidota bacterium | reverse complement strand
GGCAGGGGCTGGCCAATCTTTATCGTCCCAATAATCAAACCGTAGCTCTGATGCTTTCTATCGGACTGGGCACTTTTTTGATAACGAGTTTATTTCTAACTCAACGGACGCTGGTCCGGCAAATCAGTTTTGCCGATAGAGGCCAGCAGCCGAATCTGGTGTTCTTTGATATTCAGACCGATCAGGTTGCCGGAGTGGAAAACGAAGTTCGGTCACTCGATCTGCCTATTCTGCAGAAGGTCCCGATTGTAACGATGCGGCTTGCAGCCGTTAAAGGCCGGACTATCGAGGAAATCAGAAAAGACTCAACCAGCAGAGTACCGAGGTGGGTCGGCGAATTTCGCGCAACCTACCGGGATACCTTGACCGATACGGAGACGCTGGTCAAGGGAGAGTTTCAGCCCATTGCAGAAGGCAAGGACATACGCATTTCGAT
>JAGQUY010000132.1 GCA_020438245.1 Bacteroidota bacterium | reverse complement strand
GGTGAATACGGGAATGGGTATTCCGTCGTCGATAGTGTATCCATCGCTTACCCGGAGCACACCAGGTTGCGCTACATCGCGCAGACGACGAACAAACTGATCATCCCAACCCTCAACCGTTTCCAAATTATCCGAAAGCTGCACTAGAATGTCGCCATGGCTCTGACTTGCAGCCAGGATCCAAGCGGCTACACACCAACCATCGGATTTCGTAACGACGACATGCGGATAATTTGCCACGGCAGCGACTGTTGCAAGATCGTCACCATCTACGGCGAACAGATGCTCAACGCGATGCGGAGAGGTGGCCGCGTCCAACCATGCTTTGCGAGTCCGAACTGCCATCTCCGATCTCCCGCGAGTTGCGTGAAGAAGGCTGATAGTCGGAGTTTGGCTGTGCATTTTATAACAAAATTTGATGTTGGTTGAACTATTTTTTGAGGTCTAGTTCTTGCATTATTTGCAACAAAAATTGTAATGGTACCCAAATTGTACTCTACTAAGGTTGTTTATTCAGGTGAGAAATTGTGCTCAGTTCCACCACGCGATCCAAGCTTTTCGCTTTAGTGCCATGTCGGCCTGTAGTCTTATAAATGCTGTTCGGGAATTATTAAGATCCTAAGAATCTGATCATCTGCGTGACTCGTCAATTGTGTTCTGGGTTCTTTCTTTTTTTGGCAATTATGGGATACAGTACAAAGGTGAGAGATAAGTCATCGAGGGTTTTTACGGTATAAAACTTATGGCATGATTGAATAGGCGTTATTTCCTTTTTAATAATTCAGATTCGATTCTTTAAGGAAGTGGGGGTGTTTTTGATTGTTTGAATTTTATGGCACCAATCAGCCGTGGTTTGCGTTTGTTTTTGAATGGCGCTGCTCATGGAATCAGAAATCAGAAATCTTCCAAATTTAGTGGACGAAATACTAGATAGTAGAAGGTTCAAGGAACTTCCGGATTTACCCAGAAATTTGAGGATTTTTACTTTGTCCCCACTTTTCTCAAAGTTTAAGCGAGCATGGTTACTTTTCAGAAATTCCTGCCAGAGCCTTTCAAAGCGACTTCGCCACAGGAGTTTTCCGGCGAGCGATCCGCGCCTGTGTTCAACAATCGTGCCTAATACAGATAACGAGGAGTCGATCAAAGTCAGCATTTCGTTGGATAGAAGTGTTTCAGTCACCATCTTGGAATGTGCTTGCCAGCACTCGCCAAGGCGGAGTTGTTCAAAATAATTGGCAGTGCCCAGCAAGATAGACTCGATTTCATGATTCAGGTTTCGTGCGTTTTGCTCATTTTGATTGCCCCAATCCTCGCCATTTGCGCGAAAGCAGGTTGATGGCAACGTCAGATGGAAAAATAACTTCTTATTTCTTTCCAATCGAAAAGTTTGTTCCGCACTTGGAGAGTTGCTGTGGGATGTGTAGTGGTGTTGGTGATACACAAACGGAGAGTCGACTATGCGTATATTCAATCCTGCCATGCGGATTCGATGAAGGAGATCATCATCATCAAATGCCGTTCCTCCAGCGTAGCGTTCATCGAACCCGCCTAATAATGACAAGTCCTCCCGCATGATGGTTGAACAAAAGTGATAAGCCCGTGGATTGTATATTGAATGATTGTACCAGCCCGATTCACCATCTCGCAAAGGCTTGGTGTCGAGTGCTTGTATTTTGGAGGTAAATTCAGACTTCCACTTGGTGTTGGTTGTGAGTTCTCCAGTTTGTTCTTGGTTAAGAGAGAAGCAAGCAAAACTCAAATAAACACCTCGAGCGGCCGATTCCTGGACATAATTTAGGATGTCCCCCTCATGTAAACATTCCGGATTTTGCAGGATGATCACTTCGCCGCGAGCTTCCCGAAGACCAATGTTAAACGGAATGCAGGGATTCGAATACCATTTATTAGTTGCTTCGAGTCTAATCACCCGGAGAAACGGAAATTCCTTTTGAAGAGG
>JAGQUY010000131.1:12179-17027 GCA_020438245.1 Bacteroidota bacterium | reverse complement strand
TACGAAGGTCGACGTCTATACAACTCCTGGAGGAGCGGCGGACGTTTTCCAGAGTTTGAAGGCGCTCCCCGGCATCACCCAAACCGATGAGACGGCAGCCCTGCCTGTACGGGGTGGAAATCCTTCGGAAGTTGGAATATTTATCAACCAAGCTCCGCTACGGCATCCATACCACGGAGAAAATACGAACGGTACGGGTCTTTTTTCTATCGTCGAAACAGCCGCTGTCAAGCGGCTATACTTTTCAAGCGGAGCCTTTTCGTCGAAGTACGGCAATGCGCTCTCGGGTATACTGGACATTGAAACAGAGTCGCGGATGGAAAAAAATCGATACCAATTGGATGCCAACTTGGTGTCGGCCGGCGCGGGGATTCAGCAGGTAATCGTCGACCGACGCCTGAGCACCCAGTTTTACTTGAAACACACCTCGACAAATCTTCTTTTTCGTTTGAATGAGCCCAGCGTCGAGGTCGTCCAAGATCCGACGTCGACCACCGCAACCGGCCTGCTCAACTACACCTACTCCAATTCCGGAGTGATTCAACTCACTGCCATTGCCAGCCGCGATGCGCAGGTCTTCCGCCTGCCCATATTGGCAAATCAAAACCGGTACGATCTGGAAACATCGCATCAAATAGTGGGTGCGAGGTGGTCTGATGTTCTCCAAAAAACATGGTATGCCAAAGCGTCTCTTTCCTACAGCGGGTTCACGCAGAACCTGACCTTTTACCCGTGGAGAAAAGACAATCGGGAGGGCGTCATCGACTTCCGGACCGACAATACCCTGGAGCTCGGTTCAACAACGACATTGCTGCTCGGGATGGATGCACGGCGGGAAGACTATCGATTCAACACCCTATTCCCTCGGCGGCGCGGCGAGTTTTACTCCGGCGCCGACAGTCTTGTAAATCATCGAAGTCAGGCTTACGTCGGGGGCGGCGTCTATGCAGAGGTGCAACAGCGGCTCTTCTATCGAACGACCGCTTTTCTCGGCGGCCGAGTGGATTATCATGATTTGACCGGCGGTTGGACTCGCGATATTCGTACCGGCGTCGTACGCGAACTTTCAAAGACCACTTTCCTCCGACTGGCCGCCGGAACCTTTCATCAAATACCGGATGCATCGTATGATGAGCTTCGACGCCCGGCGGCTAAGCTTCATGCCATGCAAGCCAAACATGTCGTAGCCGGACTGGAGGAGAATCGCGGGTCGTTTCAAGCACGAATCGAGGTCTATGGCAAATGGTACAGTAGTCTGCTGCAGGAGGACGGTTCCGGATACCTGGTGAATACCGGTAACGGATACGCTTATGGCGCGGACGCCTTTCTAAAAGGCTCCCTGGGAAAGACCAGTGGATGGATTTCCTACAGCCTCATCAGAACCCGCCGACAGGAATTGGAGGTTGAGTCCCTTCGTCCGACTGCATATGACATTACTCACAACGTGAAACTCATACAAAAGACCAATCTCGGCAAGGGCTTCGAAATATCCTCCACCTTCCGATATGCCTCCGGCAGGCCATACACGCCCATTGTCGGCTCAATGCAAGCCACTGACGGACATTTTGATCCGATTTATGGAGAACGGTTCGGCAGTCGTCTGCCTGACTTTATCCGATTGGATGCCCGACTTTCACGATTCACGTTTTTTGGTGACGGACACTACTTGGTGTTGTATATTGAAGCATTGAATATTCTCGATCACAAGAATCTGCTCGACTACGGTTACTCCGAAGATTTTTCACAGCGGCAGAACATTTTGAGTTACTTCGCCCGCCGGACGGTAGTCGCCGGATTTAGCCTGAGCTATTGATGAACACGCATCCTCTACGCAGAAACCGGCTTATACGGGAAGTTTCCATTGCGGTGCCTGTGATTTTTGCATCGGCACTTATTTTTGGCTCCTTGTATGTCAAATCATGGACGTGGGGCGGATACAGAGTTTCGCTGATCGTCTCCGTTATTTTCTACGTGGTCATGAGGATCCTGCCCGGAGAAGCGGCTCCGCGTTTGATTGATAAGTTGGTGCCGAAAAATGCTCCCCGAAGCATGGCTGTCTGGATCGTCGAGTTGGGTACGTACGCCATCGCCGGTGTGGGCGGAACCTATCTTGCTCTGACGGTTTCCGGCTGGGTGCTCCAACGTGATTTTTTACCTACCTGGAATGCCGTTTATATTCAGTTGTTTGTCGGACTGCTGTGTTCGCTGCTGGTCAGCGTTTGTGTCTACGCCGTCATATTTTACCGGGAAATGCTGAAAAAAAATGAAGAGGCAAAAGCCGCCAGGGATGCTGCCATTGTCGCCGAACTCCGGGCCCTCCGGGCGCAAATCAACCCACACTTTCTCTTCAATACATTGAACAGTATTTCGTCCCTCATAGCAATCAACCCGGCACGGGCGGAGCGGGTTGTTCAAAAACTGTCCGATGCCTTTCGATACGTTCTTTTGGCATCAGAAAAAGAAACCGTAACTCTGAGTGAAGAACTGTCGTTTATTGAGAATTATCTGGAGATCGAGCAGGCCCGGTTCGACGAGAGACTAAAAGTAACCTATCGTATCGATCCGGCAAGTCGAGATGTACTTGTTCCCAGTCTTATTCTACAACCGCTGGTTGAAAATGCGGTAAAGCATGGCCTATCCAAATCAAGAAACGGCGGGGAATTGAGCATTTCCAGCGAAATCCACAACAGTCAGATGCAAATCAAGGTTTCCGACACCGGCAACGGATCCGTCTCTCAACACGACGGTACGGGACTGGGGCTGAGAAACGTGGAACAGCGACTGGCAAGAACCTATGGCAACCTGGCCTCGCTGACACTGCATTCAGTGCGACCCGCCGGCACTGACGCCGTGATCACCATCCCCGTGAAATCATGACAACGTCCTCCCTCAGGGCTGTCATCGTGGACGACGAACGACTGGCGCGTGAAAAACTACGCCGTCATCTTTTGGCGGTTGCCAGGCCTACCGTTGAGATCGTCGCCGAGGCGGACAATGGAATCGATGCCATTGAAGCCATCGAGCGGTTGAAACCTGATCTTGCCATCCTCGATATACAGATGCCGGAATTGAGCGGTCTCGATGTCGCTCGCCATTTGACACACTCCGTTCCGATCATCTTCGCTACCGCCTATGACGCTTTTGCCGTGAAGGCCTTCGAATTAAATGCCGTCGATTATCTTCTGAAGCCGTTTGACCAAACCCGACTGGAAGCCGCCCTGCAAAAGATTACGTCCACCCGGAGTTTGCCTTCCCGAGAAAGCTTTCGAGAAATCCTGCGAGATTTGGTCGAACAAAACCAGGCAGACTATCTTGATAGAATTCCGACCCGGATTGGTGATCGAATTAAATTGCTCGATACACCGCAAATTCTTTGGTTTGATACGAAAGACAGCGTCACTTTTGCCCACCTGCCGGGCCGCACCTTCGACGTCAAATACAGTCTCGATGAGTTGGAACAACGACTGAATCCAAAAAACTTCTTCCGATCACACCGTTCGTCCATCATCAATCTGACGAAAGTATCTGAGATCGTACCGTGGTTCAACGGACAATTCAAGATCAAGCTACTTGGGGACGATCAGTCAGAGATTTTCGTCAGCCGCAGCCGGGCAGCCACATTCAAAGACCTTCTTCATCTTTGACCGGTTTCATTAAACCCTTTGAAAACATCGGCTTACGATGTATTTTGTCGTACGATTGGATTAAACCCTTTTTGGCATTTGGTGGTCTAATATGATGCGAGACCGGTTTTGACGCGGAATACGGAATGACAGATCAGGAAATCTTAGACGGGTTCAAACAAGACGGGTGGTCCAGAGAAAAAGCTTTCAATGCACTCGTTCTCCGATTCCGTGAACGATTATATCGAGTGATACGAGGTATGGTTTCCAGCCATGAGGACACGGATGATATCTTACAGGAAACATTTATCAAGATTTATAATAACATGCATAAATTCAGGGGTGACAGCAATTTGTTCACGTGGGTTTATCGAATTAGTGTTAACGTCGCAATCAGTCATCGAAGGAAGGAGACTATTCGCAGGTTTTTTCGTCTCGACGATGCGCCTGAACAGATATCCAAGGAACCCCGCCCCGATGAAACCTCGGAAGCTCTTGAGCTCAATCGCCGGATTACCGAAGCGGTCAAACGGCTCCCCGAGAAACAACGGATCGTATTCAGTCTTCGGTTTTATGATGAACTCAGTCATGAGGAGATTTCAAAAATAACAGGCAACCCGGTAGGAACCATCAAGGCAAATTTTTTTCACGCCATGAATAAAGTCAAATCTTATGTCGAAAACAAAGACGAGTGACGCATCAGTTGAGCTGATTTGGCGGTACTTCGACCGCCCCGCGTCCCAACACGAAGATTCAACCAATGAACCGGAGATTCCTGCGTTTGTTTCCTTGTTGAGGGATAGCCGTGAGTCTGTGATCAGAAAGGAATCCCCGCCAGACCGATACTGGAACACGTTTGTGCCCCGCTTGCGTTCACGCATGGAAACTCGTCGATTTCAACGTCGACTCCGTCTGGCCCGTATTCGGTACGCACTGCCCATGGCCGCCGTTGTCTTGTTGCTGACGTTGCTGAGTGTTGAGGTTTTTGTCACTACACCGCGCATAGATTACCTGGTCGAACAGGCGGACTGGATCAGAAACTTGAATCCTGCCGAAGATCCGCAACTTGTCCTTCGAAGCGATGACCCGTCGGTGGACAATACGCTGGAAGAGACTGTTTTTCAAAACCGCGTAACCGTTGATGAAGTCAATGTAAGCGTCGGCCTTTCCGAAATTGGTTACGATCTCTCCAGCCTGACGGCCGATGAACAAAATCTGGTATTGA
>JAGQUY010000131.1:4276-12097 GCA_020438245.1 Bacteroidota bacterium | reverse complement strand
CTGCTCACCGGCAGCGCGTTCACACAGAACCCCCCTGAATTCCGGGAAAAAGTTCAAAATCTAAAAAAGAAAAAGTTGATCGAAGAGCTTGATCTTTCCAAGGAAAAAAGCGATGCATTCATTAACCTGTATGATGAGTTCGCTCAAAAAGAGCGAAGTCTTCATCAGGAAAGGCGCGAAATTTTCAAGAAACTGGTCCATATGTCTGCACTGGGACGTGACATCCCCGGAGAACAGGTGGTCAGCACGATACAAGCGTTGAATCAGGTTGAGCGAAAAATTCAGGAACATCACGAACAAGTGCTGAAAGAATTTCGCGCCATTCTGGAACCTTCACAGATCGCGAAAATGATCGTATTTGAACAGAATTTCCAAAATAAGATGCGAAATATCGTGATCGATGTGCGGGGTCGTCGCAACAAAATGAAAAAATTTATTTTCGAAGGAGAACCGCCGGAAATAATGGATTTGGATGAAGATCCGTATTGACGAAATCCGCCTTCGGGCGGATTTTTTTTTGGGTATCCGCGTTGTAGATTCATGAACCAACGGATGTGCAGAAACAACAGAAGAGGACGAAAATGAAACGACTTCAATTTTTAGGAATCTCTATGCTGGTCGGCGGGCTCCTCATGGGATGCCGGCGTGGAG
Source organism: Bacteroidota bacterium (assembly GCA_020438245.1). Lineage (GTDB taxonomy): Bacteria > CLD3 > CLD3 > SB21 > SB21 > JAGQUY01. Next base: position 11,446 of record JAGQUY010000131.1, on the reverse strand, counting down.
AAACACAGACCCTGCAATGGAACGCCAAAGATAATACCGCCATCCATGACTATTGGTTTAGCGGAAAGGCCGAGCTCTCCAGTTATACCCTCGAACAGGCGCGATACGGAGAAATGCGATCCGGCGATGCGGTGCTCATTTTTGTAACGGAGGACTTTCTGACGGACAAACAAGTGAAACTCGAAGACTACTCCAAGGGCAAAGAGGGCTCCGTTCCCATCCTCAAGTTGAACCTCATGAAGACGTTCAATACGGGCATTTATCCCTACACGCTCATGCAATCGGTTTTCTCCCCGATGAACCTTATGGAGTATCCTCATGCGCTAAAGGCAACCTCTACGGTTCTTGAATGGTGCGGACAGGCATACGCGCAAGTCAACCAGGAAGACAAAGGATTCAAAATAACGCAGCATTCCTATTTTGAAAAGGAAGCGGACAAAACGTATGCGGTTGAAAAAACCTGGTTGGAGGACGAAGTGTGGACTCGTATCCGCATGGCGCCCGAAACCCTGCCGACGGGCGACATTAATATGATCCCCGGCATGCTCGCCGCAAGACTGCGACATATTCCGCTTGCCGTTGAAACCGCAATGGCCACGTTGAAGGAAACATCGGATGGTAGCGCCGTGTACTCACTTCGATATGATAAATCGGATCGCGACCTATCGATTAGGTTTGAAAAGTTGTTCCCTCACCGAATTTTGTCTTGGGAGGAAACCTACGTGGACGGTTGGGGGGACAAAGCCAAGCGGCTTACCACCAAGGCAACGCTGAAAAAGACAATCAAAAGTGAATATTGGAGACAGAATTCGAACAAGGATGCCGGAATAAGAAAAGAACTGGGCCTCGAGTAAAAAAAAGCGGCTGTCCTGGTTTGAACCCGGGCAGCCGCAATTCTAGAAACAATCAGCTTCGTGTCCAGTAGGTCGTTCGGCCGATCAAAGAAATACCAATATATCCTCTGAGCTTCAACCTGTCCTTTGAGAGCAGCTGCATATATGCTTTATAGTCGGAGCCCTTCTTGGGATCATAGATCATTCCTCCGCTCCATTCCTCATCGTCCGCATCATAGGTAAAACCCCGCAATATGACCATGCCGATGATCTTATCGTCTCTTCGTGCTTCATCCGGATTCTTGAAGTCGACTTTCGTGGCACCCAGCTTAACCCTCGCATTGCCTTCGTTATCGTCCACATCCTTTTGGGTGTACACCGGATCTCGGAGCCAAATGATCTTCCCGAAGAATTGCCCGTTGTCCTTATAGATTTCGATTTTAGAGGTACCTTCCTCGTTGAGCCACGTTCCGAGCAGATCGTCCGGATTGCCTGCAAAGGCGACTCCGCTCAGCATGAGCAACGCAAAAACACCTTTCAACATCTGCTTCATACGCCCTCCTTACAAATGACCTGTTTTTTGTCGAATAGTTTGTCGAATAGATAGATGAACCTATTCAAAACGTTGATGACTTTCAAGCACTATTGACGTCGCAGGACCCGTACCATAACGGTATCTGAAATGGCACTGCCGAATACGCCGATACCGTCTCCATCGATATGAAGAACCGGCTCATGCAGATTCCCGTCCGCTTCCTGTACATCGCCATACGTCAAAAAAAAGTCACGCATGTTTCGGTCTCCTGCAAAAAGCACGACGCGATAATCCCCGTAGAACCAGGTACTGTACCATTCAATGTCGATTGAACTGGTGCCGGCATTCAACGGCGTGTTAATGGTGATATCATTGGAATATTTCAGCTCCGTTAGATCATCCGCCACGTCGGCAGTATCCGGCGCCCAGAATATATTGACCGGAGAATAAATGAAGCTTTCGACAGACGCATCCAATGCCTCGAGCGTATTCAGGTAAAAATCCGTTCCAGGAGATCGATGGAAGGATATCCTGAATTTGCGTGAATTGCCAAGGCTATCCTTTGCATTGTATTCCATACTGTCTAAAACAGAAGCAGCCGGATCGATCGAGAATCCTGCATTGGGAGTTGTGGTTTCTGAACTGGCTGAAAGACTTTTGCCGTTGACAACAGCGGACACTTCAAGACGATAGGTTTTGCCGTGACCGATTGTCAAATCGGTGCCGGAATAAGTGTAGTATAAAGAATCGGCATTATACGAAAGCGGATAGATGGCTGACTCAGCTACGTCAGTCAAAGAGGCTTGGGCATTCGTCAAAACAAGATCGGAAGGATAGAAAAGTTGTCCATTGTCATTCAACGGCAGGTTTCTGCGAAAGTAGATCTTGATTTGGGTCGAACCTGGAACCAGATAACCGTCTATCACGATCTTAGGCTCGTAAGAACGTCCTTCTACGTCGAAAATCCCTTCCCCACAGGCCGTGGTGAAGAACAGCATCGCAATGACATACCGTTTAATCGTCATAACTCAGAACCTTATGTTGAAGCCGATGGTTGGCAGAAGCGGAAACATATTGACGGTTTTAATGCCTTGTCTCAAACCTCCATCAGCACTATTGCCCGTCGAATAATCCACAAACCAGACATTTTTTCGGTTACCCACGTTGAATACCTGAAGATACGGCTCGAAGCTCCAGTGTCTAAACTCATGACGATAGGTGATACTAAGATCCAATCTTGCATAGTAGGGCAACCGGAACCGATTGATCTCGGACGGATAGACCGGCAGGCTGTAGGGGCCGTCCGGACTCGTTCTGATATAGTAATAAGAGCCTGGAACCGTGATCGGCTGGCCTGTTGAATAGACAAAATTGGATCCCAGACTCCAACTGCTCTTGTCTCGTTTGGTTGGGCGACCACGGATTTTTCTCAGCGTATTCTTGATTTCCACGTTGGCCACGGCATTGACGACAACCGTCCGGTCGTGGCGGGGCGGATAGGCATTACCCTGATTTATGGCATTAAACGCGTACTCGGTATGGGCCCATGAAAAGCCCAGCCATCCGGTGAGAGGCCCTGTAGGTTTCCGCAACAGCATCTCAACACCCAAAGACCGCCCCTGACCTTTGTTAAAAAGACCCCCGGTACTCGTATATACCGGTAGATTGTCTTCAAAATATGCCGGTTCTACGGCTGTTATGATGTTGGGATTAAGATCGTAGATATTTCGATACTTCTTGTAATACGTCTCCAATTCCATCTCAACAGAAGAACCCAGGTCCCTCTGATACCCCAGAATGAAGTGGTAGGCCGCGGAGCCCCTTTGGTTCTCGTCTGAGCTGGTCCAAATGCCCACGAAAAAAGGCCTGGGCAGCCGATGAAGGTATTGATGATAGACGCCGGCTGCCATCTTTATGTTGGATTCTGGCGTGAGTTTGTAACGCAGGGTCATCCGCGGGTCGAGATTTTGGTAATCTCTGTCCGAATCGAAATAGTCGAATCGGAGTCCCGTCTCGACATCCCACCTGGAAGTTGGCATCCAGTTGCTTTGGAAGTATCCCGCATAGTGACGGCGACGCGCATTTACATCAACCCTGCCGCCCGGAAACGTCTGACGAAAAATTCCATGAAGATTCTTTTCCTCAAATCCAAAATGGAACGTCCATGTATCCGACGCATAGTATTCGAGATTGCCTTTCAAGGTCACATCGGAAATATAATTGCGGTCGGTGAATTCAAAAGATTCGTCAAAATTAAAATTGGATTCGAACTGGCTCCCGGTAATCCAGAAATTGCCGAACAGTTTGGGTGAAAATACGCGGGTCCATTGGACGCTGCCGGTTTGGTTACCCCAATTTACATGGAAACCCGCTTTGTCGTCTGATTTCTCATTAAACACAAAGTTAAGAACATCCTGGCCTCCATAACCGCTTACGGTTACGGTATTCCGTTCATCCACTTGGATAAACGCCTTCACGTTGCCATCATAAAAATAGTAGTCCGGAACCGCATCAATCGCCTGACCAATGGTCTTGTCAAAATACGTGCGCCGGATGGATCCGGATACCGAAATCCTGTCGTTGATCGGTACTTGCACTGTCGTTCGTGCGGACAATAGACTGACGGATGCGCTCCCCTCGAAATTTTCACGGTTTCCGTCGAGATTGGTTACGCTGAGAATACTAGATAAGCGGCCCCCGTATTCCGCGCCAAACCCACCCTTTGAAATCTCAACCTGCTTGATCGCATCGGTATTGAACGTGGAGAACAGGCCAAATGCATGCTCTGGATTGTAGACATCCGTTCCGTCGATCAAGTACAAGTTCTGATCTGATCCGCCGCCGCGGACGTATAACGCTGAGGAAAAATCAGACAAGGGAACGATGCCGGGCAGCGTCTGCAAAGAACGAAGCAAATCGCCCTCCGCAATTTGGGGAATTTGATTGATCTCCAAGCCGCTGAGTTCGATCTTGGAGACCGGTTTTTCAAAAAGCCGTTCGATAGTGGGTAAGGAGTCTCCGTAAACGATGATTTCATCGCTTTCAATCGACTTGGCCTTCAGGTAGACCTCCACCCATTTCTCCTGACCAGGCGCGAGGCTGACGGTTTGTTTGAACGTTTCATAACCCAAGTATTGAACAACCACTTCATAAATGCCCGGCGCAATATTTTGAATCACATAATAGCCTGAGACGTTAGAAGAACTCCCTTTATAAGTGTCTTTGAGAATGACATTGGCTCCAATGAGTTTTTCTTTGTTGGATGCATCATAAACAAACCCGTTGAGAGTGGCAGGCTGAGTCTGGGATACCAGGTTGGTTCCAAACAAAAGAGACAAAATGAGGAGTATTCTATACATACAATACAGCTTGACTTCTGTTTTTTATCCCCCAAAATCGACTGGGTAAACGGGTAAGTATTGGGTTGGATAGAAAAAAGGGAATCAGATTACGGCAGGATTAGAATGCTCTTTGAAGTACCGTTCTACCCCATCGGATTGTTCTTCGGCATGGTAGGACGATCGGACCAGCGGCCCCGATTCCACAACCGAGAACCCCATTGCCCGGCCTTCTGTGGCAAAAAAGGTGAATACATCCGGGTGAACATAGCGGTCCACGGGAATATGTTCCCGCGTCGGTTGCAAATACTGACCGATGGTGACAATATCGACGTTCGATGATCTCAAATCTCTAAGTACGTCCAGAACTTCCGCATCTGTTTCTCCCAAACCAACCATAATTCCGCTCTTGGTTACCATGCCTTTCTTTTTGGCTCGTTCCAAGAGTTCGAGACTCTGTGCATACAGCGCTTGTGGGCGTACCACGGTATAGAGTCTGGGTACGGTTTCGATGTTATGGTTGAGAATGTCCGGCGCAGCTTGAACTACATTCATCAAGGAATCCATATTTCCCCGAAAATCAGGAATCAGCACTTCAATGCGGCATCCGGGAGCCCGACTCCGAATCTCCCTGATAGTTTCCGCAAAGACACTCGATCCGCCATCGGGCAACTCATCCCGATTCACCGAGGTGATAACTGCGTGGCGAAGGTTCATCGTTTTAACCGAATCGGCAACTCGTTTCGGCTCTCCGTTGTCAAACCAGACGGGCTTACCGGTTTTTACAGCACAGAACCCGCAGCTTCGGGTGCACACGTCACCCAGAATCATAAAGGTGGCCGTGCCTCGGTTCCAGCATTCAGATATGTTTGGGCATCTTGCTTCTTCACAGACGGTATTGAGATTCTGTCCGCCAACCAGCTGTTTGATCTCTGTATATCGGCTGCCAATAGGAATTTTGACCTTCAACCAGGAAGGTCGTTGCGACACTTCCCCGGTCTCTTTCTGTTCGGTTTTCTTGTTGATGTAGTCGACCTGAATGGAGGTCATTGGATATTTTCGATTCATGCCGGATTCCAACTCATTTGCTTTCCGCCGAGCAGGTGGAAATGAAGATGATAAACTTCCTGGCCGGAAAACGGCCCGTTGTTGACAACAACTCGGAATCCGTTTTCATTGATGCCGGCCATTTCAGCAATCTTGCCCACGGTCAGCATCAGGTGGGAGGAAAGAGCGGCGTCGTCTGCATTCAGATCGGAAAGTTTCTCAATATGCTTCCGTGGAATCAACAGTATGTGCGTCGGGGCTTTCGGCCGAATATCGTTGAAGGCGATGACCTGCGAATCCTCGTACACTATTTTCGCAGGTATTTCGCCGGCGATGATTTTACAAAACAGGCAATCTGTCATACAGTCTCCTTAATTCGGCAACGGCGCTTCAAGCGTCGGAAATCCTTCCAGTGGAAGGGGCCCGAGCAGTGGCAACTCATAGTATCCGAGCAGCCGATTGAACGACCGTCTCAGAAAATTGGGCAATATGATTCTATACGTCTTCAACAGCTTGTTCGGGTTCTGCACCGATTGGATCAATTCATCATATTTCTTTTGGCCGAATTGATTGATGATTCGATTTTTTTCATGCGGATCGGTAAAGCGCATGAGAATTCCGTTCTTTTCGGCTTCGGGGTGAAACTGAACGGCTTCTATTTCGGGCGTGAAACGAATGCCCGTAACCGCAGCCGTCGAATTTCTCGCATCCCCCTCGAACGACAAAATCTGAAAGCCGTGCTGCTCCAGACGCTTTTCATCAGGATTGACCACTTGCCAGTCCCGATTGTCGAATCCGTAAAATCGATCTGCCAATCCCAGCAACATGTCGTCCGTTTGTCCGGCTGTCGTTTTGACCAGCGGAACCACGCCCATTTTACGGACCTCACGCTGCGTTATGTCGCCGATGTCAAATTTCTTGACCATCATCTGGAACGAATGGCAAATGCCAAAGAAAAACTTCTTATCCTCGCGCGATGTATTATGATCAAGCAGATTGTCAATCAGCGAAAAATACTCCTGTTCACAGGGTTTGCCGTCATCGTCCAGAGGGCTCCCTGGACCGCCGCTGGAAATATAAATATGATACGACGTGTCAGGGATTTCATTCCGATCACGCACATGAAATTGATCGACTTGGACATCTACCTGTCGGTTGTGCGATCTTACCATGTGATGGAAATGATCCACGATGCGGCGGATATTACGGATGCCGATGTTGCGTGCCCCGTTGTTCATATCCAATATGGCCACGCGAACGATCATGGCCGGCGCCCAGTCGAGCACCTGTTCTTCGTTGAGTGATCGGTGAAAACTTTGCAATACTAGCTCCCGGCTTTTGACTCACCGGCGCGAATGGACGCGCTCAGTTTGAGTGCATAAATCAGTATACTAATTGAAAGAACTATCCACAAGAT
>JAGQUY010000131.1:0-4154 GCA_020438245.1 Bacteroidota bacterium | reverse complement strand
ATTGCATTCAAAGAACATTGAACCGCGAGGAGATTAACGACGAAATAATTAAGGCTTCCGCCTCCCTTGACCGCAATCCACACCAGCGCGATGACGAAGGCAATGCAGACTACCAGAGAAAAAATATCGCGAAGATAGAGCACGACGGTTGCACCGATTAATATGCCCAATAAAAGCAAAAGGGCCTTCGACAGCTTATCAAACGTCGCCAGGACGATCAAAATTCCGCCGAACAGACTGCTTCCCATATATCCGGCGGTAGCGATAATTCCCTGCACCCAAATGGAGTCGGGTGCCGAAAAACGAGTAAATCCGCTAGCATCCGGGTTGATACCAATTTGATCAACCGATCCGCCCAAAACGAGTGCGGCAAGCGCATGCGAGCCTTCGTGAACCAGGGTGGTAAAGAATTTGAACGGGAGCAGTACCTTGTTGGCCAGCGGAACCATGCCCAAGATTAGCGACACAACGGCCAATACAACAATAAAGCTGCTACTACGCAGGAAGGCTTGGCCTGGGGCCGATTTTTCAATGGTTGCTTCCAAAGCGCACCAACATAAGGGTTTTTGGTTTATGGGGCAATGGTTTTTGACCGCACAAGATGTCTAAATTGACTTTGAACCTGCAGAGTAGTAGCTTGCAAAACATTGAGGATTTAGATGAACAACATTGATCTGACCAAGGCATTTATCGATCGTATCAATACGCATGACGTCAACGGGCTCATTCAAATGATGAGCGAAGACCACACGTTCATCGATTCGATCGGCAGTGTGGTTCATGGACGAAAAGAACTGGAGCGGGCCTGGACCGGATATTTCCGGCTGTTTCCGGATTACAAAATCACCGTTAAGGACATTTTCGGAGAAGGAAACAAAGTGGCCGTCTTCGGAACAGCCGCTGCAACATATTCGCCAAGCGGTCACCTATATCCCGATCATCACTGGGAGATTCCGGCCGCATGGGAAGCACAGGTACACAACCGCCTCATCTCTCACTGGGCCATATTTGCGGATAATTATAAGACCGTCCAGATGATCCAAGGACTCGATCCGAAGCCTTCCTGAGCCGCGTCAACCCATAGAACGCCAAACCGCACCGTGAATACTAAAACCTAAGGGTCCGAATGAACCTGCTTTTTCAGTACCTAAAATCTTTTTGGAAATTGGTTGCCCTTGCGCTGTTTCTGGCGGCCGTGAATCAGATCTTTTCCCTGCTGGATCCTCTTATTTTCAGAATGGTCATCGACAACTACGCAACCAAGTTTGACCAGTACACGTCAGCCGAATTCCTCAAAGGCGTTCTCTCGCTGCTGGCTGCTGCCGTCGGCGTCGCATTCATATCCAGGGTCGCCAAGAATTTTCAGGATTATTACATCAATACCATTACACAAAAAGTTGGAGCACAACTCTACGCGGACGGTCTGAAACACTCGCTGGAACTGCCCTACCATGTATTCGAAGATCAACGCAGTGGTGAAACTCTCGGCAAACTTCAGAAGGTACGAACCGACGTGGAGCGGCTGATTGCAGCTTTTATTAACATCCTGTTTACAACGCTCGTTGGTATCCTTTTTGTCACCGGCTACGCCATCAGCGTCCACTGGATTATCGCTCCCGTTTATTTTGCAACGATTCCGATTATCGGCTGGGTTAGTTCTACCCTGAGCCGCAGAATCAAACGAGTTCAAAAAACGATTGTTGCTGAAACCACCGCGCTGGCAGGCGCCACAACCGAGTCGTTGCGCAATATTGAATTGGTCAAAAGCCTCGGGCTGGCAAGTCAGGAGATCGAGCGACTTAATTCGACCACCCGCAAAATCCTGCGTCTCGAACTCAAGAAGGTTAAATACATTCGAACGCTCAGTTTTATCCAGGGCACGCTCGTAAATTTTCTCAGGACCAGCATTCTTTTCATCATGCTCTATTTGATCTATACCCAGCAAATCACGTTCGGGGAATTTTTCTCCTTGTTCATCTATTCGTTCTTCATCTTCGGACCACTCCAAGAATTGGGGACCGTGATCAATATTTACCGTGAAGCAGAAGTTTCCCTGAAAAATTTCGAGGATATCGTGAATACGCCCGTCGAGGCCAAACCGGATAACCCCGTCAATATCGAATCGCTTCGATCCCTTACTTTTGACAACGTCATTTTCAAACATCAGTCTGCTTCTGGTCATGCACTAAATGGTGTATCGTTCGAAGCCTCCACCGGAGAGACCATCGCCTTCGTCGGACCGAGCGGCGCAGGCAAAACAACGCTGGTCAAGTTACTCGTCGGCCTCTACCGACCGGAATCGGGACAGGTGACATACAATGGCGTTCCCTCGGACAAGGTTGACATGAACAGCCTTCGAAGCCAAATCGGTTTTGTTACTCAAGATGCACAGCTTTTCGCCGGAACGATCCGAGAAAACCTCCTGTTTGTCAATCCTTCAGCAAGTGACGAGGACTGCATCGACGTTCTGCACAAGGCGGCCTGCGACAGTCTGCTGGCCAGGGCCGATCAGGGCTTGGACACTCTTATTGGTGAGGGCGGAGTGAAGGTTTCCGGAGGAGAAAAACAACGGCTGAGTATCGCACGAGCGCTCCTTCGGCGGCCGCGCCTTCTTGTTTTTGATGAAGCCACCTCGAGCTTGGATTCACTCACAGAAGAAGAAATAACAAAGACCATCCGTTCCATCTCATCCCTTCAGGAACATTTGACCATTTGCATTGCGCATCGCCTGTCGACCATCATGCATGCCGACCGGATTTTTGTTCTTGAAAAAGGGAAGGTCATCGAGTCCGGAACACACGATGGTCTTCTTGAGGCGAAGGGTCTATACTATGCCATGTGGCGTCAGCAAATCGGTGAACGGGAAACCTCGGCATCGACGCCGACCTTGCCCGATGGGATGCCTTTGATTATCAATACTCAAAATTAGACCGGCTGAAGGAATAAACACCGTTGGAATGGAATGAATGAACTTCAATCGCCCATTCGAACAATTGCTTCAATAAATCCTTCGGCACTTTTCCCTATGGAAAAACTGGCGGCTATGGTCTCGCTGGCCTTTTCACTCATCGACTTGCGAAGACTTTCGTCTTTAAGCAGTTGAATAACCGTCTCCGCCATACCTTCTGTGTCGAGCGGGTCAATCACGAATCCATTCTTCCCGTGCTGTATTAGATCAACGGTACTGCCGGCATATTTGGAAGAAAGAACCGGCACTCCTGCCGCCATAGCTTCAATGGGAACAAGGCCGTACAATTCATTCAGAGACGAAAATACGAGCAAATCCGCAATCGAGAAGAATTGCGGAAGCTCCCATTGTTGACGGTATCCCCAGAAGTGGACCCCTTGAATCCCTTTCTGCTCCACTAACGACTTGAGCGTCGGTTCCTGTGTTCCACTTCCCACAATATGCAGAGCCACCGAACCGGCCGGAAGCGCATTTCGCACATACTGAAACGCTTCGAGAACTTGTCGTACTCCTTTTCGCTCCTCCAGATATCCGACGAAAAGAAGGTTGAGAGCCGGAAGCCGGTGCTCGTCCAGCCAGACTTTCCGGCCCGGTCTCAGCCGTTCAGTTTCTTGGCGCATAAACGCGGTGTCCACCGTATTTGCACCAATGGATATCTTACCTGAATGCACACCCATCCCTTCGAGGTACATCTTGGCCATGGAACCATACGCAATAAAAACGGAAGCCCGGCGGATCAGCACTTTGCGAAAAAGACGACGCAGATTTCTTCCGGCACGCAGCATTTCTTCCGCATCCGTTTCCCCTGACCATATGCAAAACGGGACGGAGTAAAGCATCGAATAAAGATATACCCACAAGGCCGCAGTTGAAAAACCTCCAACTATAACCCTATCAGGCCGCTCTCGTAAAAGTGCACGGGGCAGAGTAAACGCTGGTGAAAAATAGGATTCCCCACGTGAGATATTCACGTTGTCCAACATAACATGGTCAAATTCGAAAATCGAGGAATCTACCGTCCATTTTCTGCGTCGGTAACCGGGATTCAAAAAGACAACCTTCAGACTCCACTTCCGTTTTCTACACTCGGTGGCAAGTTTGTTGAATAGCGGAATTCGGTACGGACTGGGTATAGGAGTTACAATAAACACTTTCATTCGACGATTGACTTTCTGTACTGGGTGCC
>JAGQUY010000130.1 GCA_020438245.1 Bacteroidota bacterium | reverse complement strand
GGCCGCGCGAAAACAGCCCATCCGTATTTTTTTGGATGAGTGTGTCGGGACCCAACCCATACGCCTGGTTTTTCTTTCATTTCTTTTTCCCTCTATCTTGGATGAATACAGAAGTGGGTAGTTCCGATCGCCCCTGATGAATTGCTTATACATCCCCTTTCCGCCGCCAGCCTCCTCCCAAACAATATAGGCGCTTCCAAAACGGCCTTTAAATGGGTGCTTGCCAACCGACATGGCTAGGTCAGCCAAATCAAAAGGCGAAACTCCAGGTGATGCGTACTCGGCCACCTGCTCACGGGTCTTGGCGTTAAAAACGCTGATCACGGAGTTGGATCTCCCAATCCCGTAGCTGGCGTCAATGCCAATCACATAGTTCGCGTCTTCCGCCGGCTGAATATCCCCCCAGATACACCAAGGCCCAGACGGATCTAGCCGAAACCTCCTGTTCACCTCGTCGTAACGGCACACCTGTGGATCACACTGATAAAGCTCCCTCTGCCGATCAATCGACGCGCCGGTGAAGTATTGATTTTCGGCGTCCGTAGGAATCCCATGCATTTCTTGGAGTCTGGTCCGTTCATCCATGTCCCTTGCCTGCTCCTCCATCTCCTCTTTGGACATGTACGGGTTGTCAGCCGAATTGGCGCGCCAAGACTTCCAGAGCAAATCAGATCTCTGGCCCTTGTTGTATAGGACATTGAAATAGTGCCCGCTTGTTGGGGAAGAAAAGAACCAGGCATCTCCTTTCAGGTCGAACAGGGTCGGCCTGATCGCCATTTCCCAAGCGCTCTTAAGCCTGTCGGCGTAGGACGCCTCGTCGATGATCACCCTCTTGTATTTTCGGCCACGGCCGGCGGAGTCGTTGTTTTTAAGGGACCAGAAATCGATAGACCCACCGGTAATGAGGTGGATGACCTTCATGATGCGGTCAACCCTGCTTGTGATCGGCTGGAGAAGCATCTGTAGTTCAGAGAATGCCGGGTCAAGTAGCTTGTAGTCCGGCGCAAACCACCCCACGGGGTGGCCGTCGATGGCGGTTTCAGACCCCAGGACCCCGCCCATCGTGGTCTTGCCGAACCGTCTGCCACAGCTGAGGACATTAAACCTCTTGCTGGTCGAGACGATCTTCTTCTGCCCCTCGTGGAGCATCGGCAGTGATAAGTTGATGGTCTTGTACATCCGTTTGATTCTCAACCCGCTTCACGGTACGGCCCTCGCCGTATCCGACCTGGACCATGATCTTCTGGTGGGCCTGCTCGATCTCGTCCTTCCAGCCGAAGCGGTTTCCCATGTTGAACTTCCACACCGTGGCGTTTCCCTTGATCTCCCCGATGGCCATCTTCACGCCCATCATCTCCCAGAACTTTAAATATTCCGCATCGATGCGCGCCATGACATCGGCCGGGAAGGATTCTGGGTGCTTCTTGGCCAACTCCCTGATTCTAGCGCCGGGGTAGTCCCCGAAGCTGGCGTCAGACATGCCGTTCATCTTGTGCCACGCCCAGCGCTCCAGGATCTCCCGCCTCTCCTCCGGGGTATTGGTCGGAAGGAATCCCCTTATGTTTCGGACGACGGTTCTTTTGCTTCTTGCTCCAGAACGCTTAAGGCTTTTTTTGTCATGGACGACGCCAGGCATGGCGTCATGATATCGGTGGCGTGAGGTGAATTCAAAAAGTCCAAAGCCGTGACGCTGGATAGCTTGCGGCCCCTGGAGCTTCCATCCCCGTTCAACTCCTGAATCTCCTCGTCCGTGTAGATCCTGGCGCCTAACCCGTCCATAAGAAGACTCACCTTGTCAGAGTCGATCTTTCTGCGTCCATTCAGGAACATCGCGATGATGGCCCTGTCGCAATCAGCCATCGCGGCCAATTCAGACATGGACAGACCGTATCGCTTCATGATGCTCTTGACACGGCCTCTAAGGTAGGTCTTGTCTCCCGGCGCGCGGTTATTGGGATGGCTTGGGAGTTCTTTTTTGGTGGGCATTGCGAATTCAATGGTTGAATAACTGATACATCCTTCTCATTGGTTATTTATACAATACCGGTCTATTACACTCATGAGAACACGCCTGTTCAGCAACGCAAGACTCCGACTATACCACGACATGTCGATCAAAACGTCCAATTTTTCATATATCACTGGCACTGGATATCCATCTCGGTCATAAGCCTTTTGCCAAACAGAATCGTAACCCTGCATGATTGGCCGGTGAAATATTTCTTCACACTTCATGATCACACCACGTGTTCTTCAAAAAACGCCTGGTTATGCGAAACAGCTCACTCCTGGCACGCGCACTGCGCACCAAAGGTCTGGATCGAGCAAGCAGCCACTGCGTCGGAAGGAAACGTCCACCATACACCTTGTCCCAAAAATCGTAGCATATCTTGTATGTGGACGGAAACTTAAAGTCGATGCGTCTCATCGTCTGTGCCTTTTGCATGCGGCGAGGGCGTTTCTGGACATTTGTCTTAGCCAGAACTGACAAGCCCACATAGAGTCCATACCTTTCAGGACAAACCTTTCATTCGGCCCCAGTCCGCTTGTCCGGTTCTCAATGGTAGTCATCTGACTCCAAAAAAACGCATCCGTTTTAATGCCCTTCCTCACGTTGACACGACGCATCGCAATCACCTTCCTTTCATCCTTTGTTTCACGTAAATCTTCATGCCCGAACTGAACTTAGACATGACATAAACGGTCCATAGCACATCAGACGGGTTTGGGTCAGTTGGCTTACTCAGAGTCACGTGGCAGCACATGCTGTTGTAAAAAGACGCGATGGAGTCAAGCCTGTCCTTGCCTTCACTCATCTTGATCTTTTTCATACTCAACCTCTATCTCATTGATCCAGCCGTCGCCCATCTCGCCAAGAGCATTCAAAACACGAAGGTAAAGACCAAGGGATGGGACGCGAGACAACCTCTCGATCCGACAGATGGACTCCGGGGTGGTTTTGGCCATCCTTGCCAGCTCACGCTGGGATAAGCCACGCTCCTCCCTCTTTTTCTTCAACAGACCACAAGCGATTTGTACAGAATCTAAAGCCATATTGAGATACTCACAGAATTCACGGAAGTCATTCAACGTCTTCATGATGAAAAAACACCCACCTTCTACCGACTAAGGCCCATTCTCCTGTACAGCCTTACTCCAAATCCGTCCCATATGGACATCCATGAAGACATTCCTGAGAAACGAACGCCGAAACGCGCCCTGTTCCGAAAATAATTCAGTCGATTAAAATAAATCATCTTTTTGTAATTCACGCCGTCTTTTCCAGTGATCAATCTCATTGATAAGACATCCGATCGTGGATCAGGTCATAAAGGAAGTGGGAGCACAAATCAAAATTCTGTGCGAACAACAAATAATCGTCCCCGAACTTCCTCAGAAAAACATCAAAGTCACAGAAGATGTTGTAGCCGCAATAATCATCAAAGCACTCCGATATACAAACCCGAATTACTTTCATTTGTCCATTGACCTCATTCGCATGCGAAACAAATTCCTGACAGAAGCATAGTTCGCAAATAACTCATGCATCCTGGGCTTCATGTCAGGAACATCCCATTTCCACCTAAAAGCCCCATGGGAACTATTTACCCATGATATCATCCCGTCATATTTCACATCTGGTTTAGGCAAATCGAAATTGACGATCCTCATCGCGAAATCCTAATGGTGTGAACCGCACAAACCCGTCTGAACTCATATCGGTATTATACAACGTGTTGACGGTGGCGTCAAGGGCGATTTGGGGAATTTTTATGGGTGGGGGTATATATGATTCTTGTCCTTTCTTTCCAATCCGATGAGGTTCGTTTGCCCTGTAATTTCCCCCATGTTCATCGCCCCATCCCCGCGTTCCAGTCCGCCTAGATCCCCATTGCTAGT
>JAGQUY010000129.1 GCA_020438245.1 Bacteroidota bacterium | reverse complement strand
TATCCGGTCGAGAGATACTTTCGTGACGCCAAGATATGTGAGATTGGCGAAGGCACCTCTGAAATTCAACGCCTTGTCATTGCCCGTGAAATTTCAAAAAGCTTGCCCGACTAATGGCCCGCAAGCTTGCAAATAGATGGACCGGAATCTTTCGGCACTCGCCCCTCTCCCTAATCAAGTATTCACTCGGTAAGAAAAATGTCGCCGCAAAATTAATTTTACTGGCTGCGCTAATTATTGGATGCGTGATTATGTTTCCGGGAAGCGAGTATACCCGCTTCACGGAATATAAGGTTGGAACCATTTCTCCAGACGAAGTCCGGGCGCCTTTCACTTTTCCGGTGTACAAGAGCAAGGAACAGCTTGAGGCCGAACGTAAAGAGGCGGCCAATCTGATCGCTCCTGTTTTTGACAGGCGATCCGAGGTGGTTAATGTCCAACTCGCCAAGCTTGACGAATTAATGTCCTATTTTCAGAAATTACGTCAGGCAGCCAAGCCGTTCGAGTATACCGATGTCGAAGGCGTAACGCAAAAGTATATTCCGCAAGCCTTCGATTCCATCAAGAACGCGATCAGCAAACAGTTTGGCTTCAATATCCTTGAAGATCGTTGGCAGCTTCTGGTCTTAAGGGATGGTCCGGCAGTAGTACTACGGCCCGTGCGAGATAGTACGCGCTATCTGCAGAAAGGAGTTATCGGCAAAGGCCTTACGGCACTGCAATTCTCCGAATTCTCCGAGGATCTATCTCGCCTCCTGGCCGATCAATTCGCACTTGGCATTCTCGATGTTAACAAAACAAACTTCAAGAGTCCGATCTCACCCATTAACGTTCGGGAAGGCCGATCGGAACGTACTGAGTTTGTAAAGAACATCAGCGATCTTGAGGAGGCGCAATACCGGCTTCAGGATCTCCTCAAGGTCATGTACTCGGAACCAAAACTGGTCAATCTGGGATATGAGATACTGTCCAGAATGCTGGTTCCGAATGTTCTTGAAAATCCCGACGAAACAGCCCAACGAAGATCGGATGCTGCCAGTGCGGTTCCGCAAACCTTTGGATTTGTTCTGGCAGGAGACGTGATTGTTCGCAAGACGGAGACCATCACACCGGCCATTCACCGGCAACTCGTCTCTCTCGAATCCGCATGGGCCGAAAAGAGACAATCAGAAGGCGGCATAGGATGGATCCTGCCATATGTCGGACGCGGCCTGCTCGTATTCGTGCTCTTGTTCTTTTTGTTGAGTTATATTTATCTCTACCGAAAGGATATCCTGAATGATGTGAAGCTGCTTGCCCTGCTGGTTTCCATCATTCTCATTGAGATAGCATTCTACTATATCTTCATTCACTATCTCGGATTTCCCGTATATGTGATACCCATCGTATTGAGTTCTGTCCTCTTAACGACCCTGTTCGACATTCGCCTCGGCCTGATCGCAACCGTCTCCATTGGTTTCCTCATCGGAGCCATGCAAGGATACGAGTATACAACGGCTATTGTCCTTGTCTTCGTAGGATCGACGGCATGCCTGACGGTTGTCAATTTTTCGAGGAGGAGTCATATCTTTACGAGTATTTTGTGGGTGTCGCTTTCTTACGCGTTTATTCTGATAACCATGAGTTTTGTCAAATACTCCGATTTCAGTGAGGCTCTCACCAAACAGCTTCCCTATGCAGTTACCAGCGGGATATTCTCTATGCTGGTCGCCTTTGGATTCCTCGTTATGTTTGAGTCCTTATTTGATGTATCAACAACGTTCAGCCTTCTGGAACTTTCAGATTCAAACCATCCATTGCAGCAACAGTTGGCCATCAAAACGCCGGGAACTTATCACCATAGCATTATCGTCGGTAATCTGGCGAAAGCCGGATCGGAGGCCATTGGGGCCAATCCGCTTATTGCCAGAGTCGGTGCTCTGTATCACGATATTGGCAAAATGGAAATGGCTGAATACTTTGCGGAAAACCAGATGGGTGTCAATAAGCACGACAACCTGCCCCCGGAAACCAGTGCCAAAATTTTGATTTCCCACATCCATCTGGGTCTCGAACTGGCCGAAAAGTACCGGTTGCCAAAATTGCTCCGACATTTCATCCCGGAACATCATGGTAATCAACTGATCACCTACTTTTACCACAAGGCGAAAGAACAGGAGGACCCCAACCACCCGGTTATAGAGAAAGCCTATAGATACCCCGGTCCCCGACCTAAGACCAAAGAGTCCGGAATTATCATGCTTGCCGATGGCGTAGAGGCTTCAACTCATTCCATCAAAGATCCATCGGCGGGAAAGCTCCGCGCCATGGTCCGATCAATCTTTGAAAATCGAATGAGGACCGGAGAGTTGGACGACTCTGGGCTGACCATTGGTGACTTGAAAAAAATTGAAGAATCCTTTATGACCATTCTTCTCGGCATTTACCACCTTCGGATTGAATACCCCGGCCAGGAAGTATTGATGCACGAGGACATCCCGACCGCCGCCATACTTGGGTAAATAACACATGCCGACGGTCGAAATCACAAACACACATCCCAGAAAACGCATTCCCCGGAAACAGTTGCTCCGGCTTATATCCATAATCTTGTCGGGTGAACGAAAATCCAATTCATCCTGGGTTTCTTTGGTTTTCGTTACCCGCCGGACAATCAGGCGGATCAATAAATCCTTTCTACATCATGATTATGAAACGGACTGCATTTCTTTTCCACTTCATCCGCCCTTTGATAAGACCATTCAAGGAGAAATATACGTCAGCCTTGACGCAGCCTATGATCAGTCGAAAATCTACAGGGTGTCCTACTTCAATGAGGTCCTACGCCTGGCCGCACATGGCTGCCTGCATCTTTGCGGTCATGAGGACCTGACAGAGCGGAGCAAAAAAGACATGATCGATAGAGGTGAACGATACTTGAACAGACTGAATTGAATATGGATATCAGCGACAATCTCCGCGGCAGATTGCAAGCCTCCATCGCAGAGGATCTTGGCTCAGAGGACATTACAACGACATCGTGTGTGCCGACTGCCGTAAAAGGTAATGCGATCGTCGTGGCTAAAGCAACAGGTGTGCTTTGCGGAGTCGATGTTTTTTCAGAGGTTTTCCGTCTTTTGGACCCCATGGTCAAATTGATATGGAATAAGCACGACGGAAATCTGCTGCAACCCGGAGATCGGTGTCTGACTATTCGAGGATCCTTGAGGTCTATTTTGCTGGCGGAGCGCACTGGACTGAACTTTCTTCAACATCTCAGCGGCATCAGCACGATAACGTCCCGCTATGTTGAAAAGGTGTCCCACACGAAGACTCGAATTTTAGATACTCGCAAGACAATACCCTTGTGGCGCGACCTGCAAAAGCATGCCGTTCGAACCGGAGGTGGATATAAAT
>JAGQUY010000128.1 GCA_020438245.1 Bacteroidota bacterium | reverse complement strand
CCAGTAGACGGGCAGGTAGGCCCGCAGTCTTCGATAGTAGGAAGGAAGTTCGCTGATATCCCTTTTTCGGGCGTGCAGACTGATTTCTTTGATTAAAAGCTGCTTCGTCATATAAGGCGAGAATGCGTTGTCACTCAACTGTGCTCGGTTGAATCGTACCAACGTTGGATACGCACCTTTTTTGTCTTGAACCAGGGTGGGCCGATCCAGATTTGCGAAAGTCGACGTCAGGCGTTCATCATAAAGTGCATTGGCGTCGAGCAATACGACATCGCCGTCGCTTTCCAATAGGAGCAGATGAAGGCTGGCAATACTGTCTCCATCTTCCTCGACAAAACGCAGGGGTAGCTCGGAATACCGTTTATGAAAATCGGGTCGGAAGTTTGATCGGGCCTCTTGTTCTGAGGTAACCTTGACAACGATTCCTGAAAATCCGGCTTCTCCTAATTGACGAAGCAGTCTCTCAAGCAGGGTCATACCCCAGATGCGTTCAAAGCTGGCGCGGTGCGTTGCATCAATCCAGGCAAACACGCGGCTACGAGGCATGGGCGACCTTTCGAATTCCGGTCAGTTTTCTTGATGCCGCCTCAAGATCGCTCACGGTGTCAACATCCTGCCAAGGTGCTCCAGAAACGTCAAGATACTGCATCGTATCGTTTTTGATCAGCTCCCGTACGCCACCGGAAAGCGAATAGTCCTTTTGAGCGGTTGCCTTCAAAAGCGCGTCGCGGATGTCTTTGGTGCTGAATTTGAAAACCCCGCAATCGATTGCGTGATAAATTTCCAATGTCTTTCCAATTCCCACAATCCGGGAAGAGCGGCCCAGTAGAACTTTTGTGGCGTCATCGATATCGTTGATGTTGTTGACCATACGATCTACTGCAAGTACGTTTGGCAAGGGCGTCGCCGTATGGTTGAGTTTGGAGGGAATTTGATGAGTCATCCAATGATCGGCCATGGACAGAAGAAAATGGGAGGACAGAACGGCTGAGCTTCCAATAAGGGCGGATGTGCCGTTCCCGAGTTCCCAATGTGGATTGTAGACGAAGTTGAGTGGTACAGGAAGCGGAACGCGGCTCAACCGATCCTCGAGAACCTTGGCCTGGTGTCCAACTACAATATGTACCAGTTCAATACCGGACTCCCACAGACTGAAGATGATATGGGATATGATCTCCATGTCGGAAAGCATCAAAAGGCACTTGTGCGAGACCCCAGTTTGGGGCGAGACTCTGGAGCCGTTTCCGGCAGCAATAATGACCGCCTCAGAGGTCTGTTTGGGTTTGTGAAAAAACATTAATACCCTCTTTGTCTTGCTGTGTTTCATGCAAGTTAGCCTTGCGAGATTAATCCTGTCTTAAACTCTCGTTAGAACAGGTTAATGTATTTAGGACAGCTCTTGCCTTCGAGTAATGCAATCCTCAGACCAAATCTATTGTATTGATTGTATTATGGTTAAGCTCATACGTTACAGTGCCTAAAGCTGGTTGGTGCCAGAATTATGGTGCACCTGCAGATTAGGAATTTCTAATCGCTGACCGATTGCTTATCCAATGTTTTCGATCTACCTTCGAGTATCTTGGGCGGCTTACACAAAGGCGTTGAACATGAGAATTTTGCTGATTGAAGATGACAAGAAGGTAGCCTCCTTTATTCTGAAGGGTCTGACAGAGTCCGGTTATGCCGTCGACGTTTCGCATGACGGATCGAAAGGACTGATACTGGCAGAAGAAGAACCGTATGATCTTGTTATCATAGACTGGATGCTGCCGGGCAAAGACGGATTGGGTGTATGCAAGAGTCTCAGGATGTCCAAGCCGGATCTGCCTATTCTTTTCCTGACAGCCAAGGATGATATCTCGGACAAAGTCACGGGACTGGACGCTGGCGCAGATGATTACTTGACCAAACCCTTTTCTTTCCTGGAATTACTGGCCAGAATCCGGACTCTGATGCGCCGGGGAACCCGCTTGACGGAGGTGCTTGCAGTGGACGACCTGGAGATGAATCTGGGAGAGCGCAAAGTGTATCGCGGAGGTCAGTTCATCGATTTGTCGAACAAGGAATTTGCCATTCTGGAGTTCCTCCTGAGAAATAAGAATCGTTTGATCACGAGGACGGAGATGACCGAACATGTCTGGAACATCCAGTTCGATCGGGGAACCAATCTCATTGATGTGTATATAAACTACCTGCGTAAGAAATTGGATACTGGTACCAAAAAGCCGCTGATCCACACGGTTCGAGGTGCTGGTTACACGATCAAGGATACCGTCTGATGGCGGTCAGTCTGCGGACGCGATTGGTCGTCATTATGGTTGGCCTCAGCCTTGGGATGGCAGTGGTCATATCGCTGAGCGTCCTGTTGTCGTTCCGCCATCTTATCAAACAACACCTGCTTGAGGAACTTCGGGAGGAGGCATCCGATTTTTCGGAGCTTGTTGATTTCTCCGGGGGCAAGATTCTTATCCGACAGGGAGCCGATTGGTTGGAGCCGGAACACAAATACGATTCAGATCACGCCAGGTACATGGTGATCACTGATACGTTGTTTAACACCGTTCAGAAATCAGCGAACTTGGGAGATCGAGAGCTCCAATATTATTTTGATCTTCACCCGGAAGACCACTCCAGGTTAATTGATTCAAAGGCGGACAGTATACACTTCGTCTGTTTCATCCGACCTTTGACGGCATCCTCAGGTGTACGCTACGGCTATGTGTTGAGCGCCACCAATACTGCTCAAACTTCCACGTACATATCTATCCTTGAGAGAACATCGGTCATTGTCGTGGTGATGGCCATTTTCGCCGGCGGGCTGATGGCTGTCTTCCTGGCCAGACGAATCACCCGTCCATTGATGGCGATTGAATCGATTGCCGCCGGCATGGACCTATCATCGCTTGATCAACGCATAACCGTAAAGAGCAAAGAAGCCGAGATCAAGAATCTCACGAAGTCGCTGAACCAATTGTTCGAAAGGCTCCAGCGTTCAGTCCGGCAGATCAACGAATTTTCGTCCAATGTCTCTCACGAATTGAGAACGCCCCTTACCATTTTACGCGGTAATATTGAAGTTGGTCTTTCCCGGGACCGGACGCCGGACGAATACGTTTCGCTTCTCTCTGATTTGCTGGAAGAAACCATGCACGTGATAAAAATCATCGACGACATGCTACTCCTTGCCCGCGCCGATAACCGCGCGTTGATGGTCAAACGGGAACCGATTGACCTTGCTCAGTTTTGCATGGAATTTAAGAAGGACTGGGAAATCTTCTGTGCCGCGAAGAAGCAGCCTTTGACGTGTACTGTTTCCGAGGGCATCCGCGTCGAGGCCGACCGAACCATGCTCTATCAAATGATCTTAAACTTGATTTCAAACGCTTCCAAGTATTCTCCGGATGGTTCGGAGATTGAGGTATCGGTATTAAGAACACGTTCGGAAACCGGCCATTCCGTTGAAATACGAATTGCCGATCACGGACGCGGAATTCCTTCCGACGATCTGGCCAAGGTCTTTGATCGATTCTACCGGGTTGACAAAGACCGGTCTCAGGACAGCGGAGGTATCGGTCTTGGGTTGTCCATTACAAAGATGATTGCAGAACTGCATGGAGGCCAGGTCTCTTTGGAAAGCATGCCGGGCAAAGGAACGACGGTTACGGTGTTTCTTCCAGAAATATTCGCCAGGTAGCACAGCTATTTTGAGCTCCTCATAACCGCAATTGATGCCTGATTTTCTGCTGTTCATGACATTTTTATGTCTGGAATGGCTTTTCTCCCGTTTATTGGTCCAGAACCAATAACTAAACGGGGGAACCCATGTCCGACACACACGCACCTGCCCATCGAAGATACGAACTCGACTGGATTCGGGTTATCGCATTTTCACTTTTGATTCTGTTTCACACCGGAATGTTTTTCAATACCTGGGACTGGCATGTTAAGAACAATGTTACGGTCACTTGGCTGGAACCGATTATGGAGTTCCTGCATCAGTGGAGAATGCCGATTTTGTTTTTTGTTTCGGGAGCTGCCGTGTGGTTCATGATGGATAAATATCCGACCGGTCGTTTTGTTTGGGAGCGCCACAACCGACTTTTGCTTCCACTCGCTGTTGGGATGTTTTTTATCATTCCACCCCAAGTCTATTACGAACGATTATTCCAGGGTCAAACCTTCGATTTTGTAACCTTCTACCGGACCGTTTTGGATCTGGTGCCTTATCCGAAAGGGAATTTTAGTTGGCATCATCTTTGGTATATTCCCTACATCTTCACATTCTCCATGGTGGCATTGCCGCTGTTTCTTTTTTTTAAGGGCCAAAGAGGGCGGAGAGTATTGGCGGCTTTTCAGAGTTTCGTGGCGAAAGGCAACAGAATCTATTTCCTTTTCTTGCCGGTTGCGGTCAGTGAGATCTGTATCAGACCCTTCTGGCCTGACAATG
>JAGQUY010000127.1 GCA_020438245.1 Bacteroidota bacterium | reverse complement strand
TCAAAAGACTTGCAAACGCGGCTAATAGACCGTTGCTTAGAAATTCAAATTTTACAGAACTTTATGAAAAACGGCTCACGGGATACCATCGGGCACACGTTAGGGTGAAAACCGATCAAAAACAGCCACCTGAAGTTTGCAATGAAATCATAGGATACATTAGTGATTATAAAACAACAGGTTAGGCAATCCAATTACAGCTTGACAAAGCATGTCTATTTTGTTATCATACGGCGGTTTTGAAAATCGTCGGCACTGAAACGAACTTATCATTTAGCTAGACAACAAAGGAGATTGCATGGCAAGATTAACGGCCGCGGAATGGGTTGCTCGCGAGAACAACTGCACCGAACCGGAAGCCGATCACATGCTCGAAGAAGATCCGGATTTAGAATATGAATACTACCTTCGATATTGTCTACAGGAACTCAATCTGTCCCCAGATGAAATCATAAGGGGATTTGGGAATGAAACGAGCGATGCTCAAGAACGGTTCATAGAGGATTTCAAAGGTGAAGACGAACTGGAAGTCGAGCAATAAGCTCTTTTGAACACATTGGATAACAGCAACGCCGGTATACCCCGGCGTTTTTTTATTTATAAACATCGAACCGGGACCCAATCTTTCGATCGAATCCCGGCCCAACTGAGGAGAGAGCGCTTTTAGCAATTACTTCAGGCTTGAGCAAATGTGACGAACCGTCTGATTATTGTCGAACTTTGAAGCTTCGTAGATTGCAAAACTCCCCCGCTCGTCGCCTATCTCTTTCAACGTCATAGCTGCAAGAATCCTCATACCGGATTCTTCATGTGTCCTCAAAATTCTCATCAAGGGAATAGCCGTCGTGGTAAACTGTTGAGCGGGATACTCTCTGCGCAAATCAGCAACCGCCGCCATGGCACTTTCTTTAAGGTCGTCATTTCCCTTGGTCAGGGTCAGCTTAAGATTCTGTTCCGCCAACTGCAAAATGCGGGCATGTCGATCTTCCGCCTTCTTATCCTGACCGACCACCACTGCCGTCAGTAAGAAAGTTGCCGCAAGTACTAGAGTGAGATTCTTCATGATTTGTCTCCTTGTTATTTGGTTATGATAAATTTGCGGGTCAAACCCGCTTTTGTGTTTTTCTTTTTTCTTCCTTCTTCTGTTCAGCTAAACGAGTCGCAAATGCCGATGTTTCGAAAGGGGCGCGTATTGATCTCAAATTGACCCGTTTGTAGTACGGTTTTGGGCAGATTCTCGTCTGGGAAACAGATTAAGGAACTATCAATGCACGTTTCTCGCCTTGATAGTATCGCCACAAAAAGGTAGATTCCTTCGACGTTTACTGAATCAAACCCAGAGATCATGACACTAAACGAAGTCCTGGCTCCGATTCATGATGAATTGGAGGTTTTCAAAGAAAAGTTCAAGGGCCAGCTCACTTCAAAAGTAAAGCTCGTCGACACGATCGCCCGGTATGTGGTTCGCTCCCGCGGCAAACACCTGCGCCCTGCACTGGTTCTGTTGTGCGGCAAAATGTGCGGTGGTGAAGTTACCGAGCGCAGCTACCGGGCCGCCATCACGATTGAATTGATCCATACGGCCACGCTCGTACACGATGACGTGGTCGACGGAGCCGATATGCGACGGGGGATGCCGAGCATCAACGCCATCTGGAAGAATAAAATGGCCGTTCTAATGGGCGATTATCTTCTCGCCAATGCACTCATCAGTATTGTCGATATCAAGAGCTTTGATGCGATGATGCTCCTCTCCATGGCCACCAAGCGTGCCAGTCAGGGTGAACTCATGCAGATTGACAAGAGTCGAAAACTGGATATAGACGAGGAAACCTACCTGCAAATGGTCGGCGACAAAACGGGCGCTCTCATTGCGGCGGCCTGCGAATTGGGCGGCATTACGACGACGGAAAAAGAAGACGACCGGGCTGCGCTTAGGAGCTTCGGCGAGGCGATTGGGGTAGCTTTTCAAATCAAGGACGACCTGTTCGACTACGAAGGCCACCAAATCGTGATTGGAAAAACCAAAGGAAGAGACCTTAAGGAACATAAGATTACTTTGCCGCTGATCCACGCCTTCTCCAATGCACCACGCGGGGAATCAAAGAAAATTCTCAGAATGATCAAAAACGACGTGTCCCGCGATGATATCAAAAAGATCATCCAATTCACCGACGATCACGGTGGTCTCGCCTATGCCAAACAACGACTGGCCGACTACTCAAACCAGGCGCTTGGTTGCCTTGACCGTTTCAAGGATTCCGACGCCAAAGAAGGGTTGAAAAAATTTGTACAATTCAACAAAGAAAGAAACAAGTAGGAGTCTATCATGAGCCACCTTCATCATCTGCACGCACGAGAAGTACTGGATTCACGCGGAAATCCGACCATTGAAGTGGAGGTATTTCTGGAAAGCGGAGCCATGGGTCGCGCGATAGTGCCGAGCGGCGCTTCGACAGGCGAACACGAAGCCGTTGAACTGCGCGATGGAGACCCGGCGCGATTTCTGGGCAAGGGCGTGATGAAGGCCGTAAAGAACGTCAATTCATTAATTGCAAAAAAGCTGATGCATGCCGACGCCTCCGACCAACATAAAATTGATCAAACCATGATCGAACTGGACGGTACTCCCAACAAAGGCAAACTGGGAGCGAATGCCATCCTGGGAGTAAGCCTGGCTGTGGCACGAGCGATGGCCAATGAATTGGAGATTCCGCTTTTTCAATACATAGGCGGAGTTCAGGCCAACACGGTTCCGGTGCCCATGATGAATATCCTAAATGGCGGAGCGCATGCAGATAACAACGTCGATTTTCAGGAATTCATGATCATGCCGGTCGGCGCCGTTTCATTCCGGGAAGGTTTGCGAATGGGCGCTGAAGTATTCCACCATTTGAAAACAGTACTAAAAGCTCGAAAATACAACACGGCAGTTGGTGATGAAGGAGGGTTTGCCCCGAATCTGAAGTCGAACGAGGAAGCATTGGAGGTGATTCTTGAAGCCGTCACCAAAGCGGGGTACAAGACCGGAAAAGATATCCTCATTGCGCTGGATCCCGCTTCCTCGGAGTTCTTCGTTAACGGTAAGTACATTTTCAAAAAATCCGACGGGTCCAAGAAATCATCGGACGACATGGTCAAGTACTATGAGAATTGGGTTCGCCAGTATCCGATCATCTCGATCGAGGACGGAATGGCGGAAAATGACTGGAAAGGCTGGAAAGCCCTGACGGAAGCCGTGGGTAACAAAGTTCAGTTGGTTGGAGACGATCTTTTCGTGACCAATCCTAAATTCCTCTCCAAGGGTATTCAGATGGGCGTTGCCAACTCGATTCTTATCAAGGTAAATCAAATCGGTACGTTGTCGGAAACGATAGATGCCGTTCAGATGGCACATCAGGCCGGGTACACTTCCGTGATCAGTCATCGCTCGGGAGAAAGCGAGGATACGACAATTGCCGATATTGCCGTCGCCCTAAACTGCGGACAAATCAAGACCGGCTCGGCATCCCGAACCGACCGCATCGCAAAGTATAATCAACTACTAAGGATCGAAGAGTTATTGGGGACCCGGGCGGTATATCGCGGACGAAAAGCATTCAGGGTTTGACCATGGAGTCAGGAGAACATCCGAAGTCCGATCTTAAGAAAAAGAAGCGTAAACGGGTTCTTTTTTGGCTTATTGTTTCATTCATTGTGCTGACCGTGGTAACCGGTAACTACGGAGCCTATCAGATTTTCAAGATCAAACGTCAGGTGTCGGAACTCGAAAAAGAAATAGATATGTTGAAGGAAGACAAGAAAAGGCTGCAAGAAGAGCGGGATCAGCTGAAAAATGATCTGGAGGCCATTGAACGGGTTGCACGCGAAAAGTACGGAATGACAAAACCCGGAGAACAGGTCTTCCAAATGATACCGAAAACGACCAAAGAAAAGTGAGGGAAAATGTTTAAGAAGGGCCCGATTGATGGAGTGATTACCGAAAATCTGCGTAAGTTTGTCGATGAACGCGGCTGGCTTTGTGAATTGTTTCGCCACGACAATCTTGATGAAAAGCACTACCCCGTGATGGCGTACACGTCGTTGACCCAGCCCGACACCGCCCGCGGGCCGCACGAACATGCCGACCAAACCGATCTCTTTTGCTTTATCGGGCCTTCTAATTTCAAATTATATCTTTGGGATCATAGAAAGAACTCGCCTACCTTCGGAAATCGCATGGTTCTTTTTACCGGAGAAGACTCTCCCATGTCCGTCATTATTCCTCCCGGCGTCGTTCATGCCTACAAGAATGTCGGTGGAAAACCGGGTATTGTTTTGAATTGTGCCAACCGTTTGTATGCCGGAAAGAACAAAAAGGAACCCGTGGACGAAATCCGACATGAAGATACGCCTGACTCTCCGTTCAGATTGGATTGATGGGTTGATGCGTCACGCCGCCTGCTTTCTTGTTTTCTGTTCTGTTTCCTTGTCCGCTTTCTGCCAATCCTACCGTTCCGAGACCCTGGACTCCTTGAAAAAGGCGATCGATGGTCTTTATGAGGAACAGCTGATGGTGAAATCGAAAACAGGCTTTATCGCAAAATCCCTCAAAAGCGGGCAGGTTCTGTACGCGCACCATGCAGCAGAAATGCTTAGCACCGCTTCCTGCATGAAGCTGGTGACGACGGCAGCTGCGCTCGACCGTTGGGGCGCCAACCACCATTTTATTACTGGATTTTACTCCGACTCCGCGTTTGACGGACGGGTCGTGCGCGGAAATCTGTATATCAAAGGATACGGCGACCCGTACTTCACCACGGAAATTCTATTCCGGACCGTTTATCATCTCAAGGCGCTTGGGCTTCAAAGAATAGAGGGCGATTTGATTGCCGACGATACCTATCTGCTGGATACGCCGAATGCCGAAACGAATGACAGAGCCTATTCGGCAATGGGGAGCGCGCTTGGCTATAATTTTAATACGGTTGTGATTTGCATTCGACCCGGCACCAATGTGGGTGACTCCGCCGTCGTTTTTACCGAACCAATTTCCAATTTGATTCAAATCGTCAATTTCGCCAAGACGGCCGATTCCGGTAGCGGTATCGGCGTAAATAACTTCACGGTATCTGCCTCCTATACGGGGGAAAAAATGCGCATCATGGTTTCTGGAACGATGGGAATTGATGAGGAAGAGCTGGCCATCTATAAGCGGGTTAATGAACCCGCAAAATTTGCCGCGCAGATCATCCGGGAAACGTTTGAACTGTTCGGAATCCCCGTCAAGGGACAGGTTCGGCTTGGAAGGACGCCCAAGAACGTTGAGACCATTGCGGAGCCTGCGTCAAATGACCTGAGTGCCGTGATTGCGGGAATTAACAAGTGGAGTAACAACTATGCGGCAACCCAGTTGCTTATGAACATGGGTGCCGATGAATTCGGACCACCGGGAACCGATGATAAAGGCATCCGGGCCATTCAACCGTTCTTGGACAAAGTCGGAATACGTTCAGATCAAATCACGATGATTGACGGATCGGGTCTTGATATCGCCAACAAAACAACTCCCGAGGCGCTCCTAAGGGTCTTGGAGTATATGGCCACAGTCCATACGTTGAGTCCCGAATATCTGGCTTCCTTCAGTATTGCCGGAGTGGATGGCACGGAACGAAAACGCTTTCAAAAAAACGGCGGTCCTCAAGGCAGGGCACGACTCAAGATCGGCTACCTGCACGGAGTGAGCGGACTGGCGGGATATATTGATACGATCCATAACGACCGTATCGCCTTCGTCATGCTGACCAACGACTTCCCTAAAGAATATTATGAATCTGTAAAGAGAATCGAGGATCGCTTGTGCGCACTGCTGGGAAATCTGTAGCTCCAGGCTGGACTTCAAAAATCGGCTTGCTTGGAGAAGAGCTGGCCGTTCGTCACCTGGAAGATCAAGGCTACACTATTCTGGAACGGCGCTACCGATTCCGTAATGGGGAAGTCGATATTGTTGCACGCCACAATGATCAACTTATTTTCGTTGAAGTGAAAACCGTCAATCTACGGAACCGGAAAATGTCCTCCTTCGGAGAACCGGAATCATGGGTGACCCGAAGGAAACAAACGTTTCTTATCGCTTCCGCGCAGCACTACCTATGGAAAAACAAGATCTCTGAAGTGGCCTGCCGGTTTGATGTGATAACGGTCAGATTGCAGCAACCCTCCCCGGCCGTAAACCACCTGATCGATGCTTTTCGACCATGAGAGGTGACTTGATTTTGGGTCTTTTCAGAATTACTTTGGTGAACGATGCGTAACAACTATTTTTCGGTGCCGATCATCGTAGCCCTTTTTACCCTCGTCGGTTGCGAAGAGGCTACAAGAGATATTTCAATCGCCGATCCAACCGAGTCGGAAGTGATGCTGAACGGTCTCTCCTCCGTCGAAGAGCAGGCGTACAAAGAAGGCCGTGACCTTTTCTTCCGCACCTTCACAGTCGAAGATGGTCTTGGACCCTTTTTTGCAGAGGCCTCGTGCGGTAAATGCCATGAAGGCGCCGGTCGAGGACCGGGAAAAGTGCTTCGGATCGGACGAACCGTCAACGGTCGATTCGATCCCATGATCGAATTTGGAGGACCTACGATCCAGTTCCGATCAGCCATCAAAGGAATCCCCGGGGAATCCGTTCCGCCCGAGGCGCAATTCGTTGATTTCCGGGTTGCACCGGCTGTTTTCGGACGAGGGTTGGTTGAGGCCATTCCCGAAGAAACGATTCTCTCCAACGCCGACCCTTACGATGCGGATGCCGACGGCATTTCCGGTCGTGCAAATTATATTTCGATGAACTTCGTGGGCGCACCCACTCATCCCGAACTCGGCCGACACGGTTTAAAGGCGCAGCTGTCACGACTTATGGATTTTGCTGACAACGCGTTCCTTCACGACTTGGGCATGACTTCCCCTATGCGTCCTTCGGAGTTGATTAATCCGGCCGCGCCCAACATCAAAGACGGCAAAAAAGGAAATGATATCACGCAATCCACGTTGGAAAAAGTCGACCTGTTTATTCGTTTGAGTGATTTCCCGCCCATGTTGCCGGACACGCCGGATATTATTGCCGGTCGAAATCTGTTTGCGACTGTCGGGTGTGTTAAATGCCATGTCCCCAGCATGACTACAGGGCCTCATCCAGTCGCGGCACTAAGCAACAAGTCTGTATCCTTTTATTCCGATTTTCTGATTCATGATATGGGTCCGACCTTGAGTGACGGGGTGCTTGACGGCGACGCTCAACCGCAGGAGTGGAAAACGCCCGTCCTGCGCGGCATGCGATTCTTTCGCGAATTTCTCCATGACGGAAGAGCCACAACCCTTCATGATGCCATTGTGATGCACGGCGGCGAGGCAACTGCCATTCGGGACGCCTATCTGAATTTATCATCGGCCGACCGTGACAAAATTGTACAATTTGTCCGGGCGCTTTAGTCCAAAAGGATCTCCCATGTATCGACTGCTTTTGCTCGTAGTTGTTTCTCTGTTCTTTTTTACGTGTGTCTCCACCGACGCCGGAAGTTTTCGCGGTATTTACTTCGGTCGCGCACCGCGTGAATTGCGACCCGGACAAGGTCACTTTGAAGTATGGTTGGCCTTTCCAGCCCCGCAAGGTGCGAAAGAATGGGTATCCATTCTGAAGTTCGACGATGTGGAAGGAACCAATCATCCGATGTTGAACGGACAACGGTCAACCCTCACGCTTCCCAATAGAAATTTGGCTGATGTTATTGCGGCCGCGGTATCGATAGAATTGAATGAGGATCCGGATCCCTCGACACCCAACCGTATTTTTATGAGTGGAATTCCGGTCGGTGGACAAATCAGTCTTGACCTTTCAGGCGCAGAAGCGCTGAACATGGATTTGTCCGATACCAGCATCATTTCCGGCAGATTCGTCATGTACACGCCGTCGGATACAATAGCCGGAAACGACGCGAGTGGCGTCTGGTTTGTGGATGCCCCCTTTGGACAGGCACAGGGCCCCGGTCTCAAATTACCTCAACTGCCCGCCGGGTTTCACTATGAAGCCTGGATTGCTACACGATCGGAAACGGTTTGTATATCCACCGGACAGTTCACTTCGGCTTCCGGTGCAGATGCCAACGGGGCGGGTCCCAATGGCGGCTCGCAGGCGGTTCCCCTATTTCCGGGAGAAGATCTGTCCCTCGATGCGTTTAACGGGGACGTGCAGGGACGCAGCGTGGACGCCTCCGTTCAGCAGGCTTACCTGGATACGTTTGCCTTCCCTATCCGGATCAATCGAAAAATTCTTGTTAATCCGTTGACCAACGATGAAGAGTTCTGGGATGTGGTGGTTTCCATCGAACCTGAACCGGATAACGACCCTGAGGAACCGTTTGCGATATTTCCGCTCGTCTATTTTGTGAGGGTGAACGATCCCGTAAATACCGTCATTAGGATGTCAAATTACGTAGGCGGTATTTCTCAATACATCAGTATCGATCTAAACAATCTTCGTTAACGCCGGGTCAATTCCTCGACGAGTTGTGCAATCGGCACGCTGATCTGTTCGCCTGTCTCCATGGTCTTGATGACCGCCTCGCCTGCATCGAGTTCCTGATCTCCAACAATGACAACCTTTTTAGCCTGATGCCGGTTCGCTTCCCGCATCTGCGCTTTCAAGCTGCGCTGCAGAAAGTCGATATCACACCGAAGATTTCTTCTTCGTATTGCATGCATCTGCGGCATCAGGGCATCCTGCGCTCTCAACCCCAATGCGATGAAGTAAACGTCGAGTCCCGAAACGGGAATAGACGAATCAGGCAAACTCTCCATGACAATGAGAAGCCGCTCCAAGCCCGCTGCGAATCCTACCGACGGCGTGGGTTTGCCCCCAAGATCCTCGCACAACAAATCATATCTTCCTCCCCCTCCAAGCGCATTCTGCGATCCGAGGTCATCGCTTTGAATTTCATAGGCCGTTTTCGTGTAATAATCGAGGCCTCGAACGAGCCGGCCGTCTATTTGAAACTCAATTCCGTGATCTTTCAGCTTTTTCTGCACTTCCGCAAAATGAGGTGCGCAGGAATCACACAAAAACTCCTTCATGAGCGGAGCGTTCTTCGTGGCCTCCACATCGCCCTTGTTCTTGGAGTCAAGAATACGAAGCGGATTGGATGCCATCCGATTTTTACTTTCCTCCGATAAACGATCCTTGATCCCATTCAGAAACTTGACCAATTCCTCACGGTACCGGGGCCGGCAATCCCGGCAACCCACGCTATTTATTTTGAAACTCAAATTACGCAAACCAAGCTCCTCGTACACTGTCAACGACACCAGCATGGTTTCGACATCCTGAGCGGCATGAGGGCTTCCGATGGCCTCGACGCCAAATTGGTGAAATTGCCGAAGGCGTCCCTTTTGCGGCCGTTCTTGCCGGAACATCGGACCCAAGTAATATACTTTGTTCAAAGGCTGCTGTTCGCCCAAATGATTCTCGATGTACGAGCGAATGACAGAAGCGGTCATCTCGGGCCGCAAGGTAAGGCTCTCATCCCCCTTGTCCAAAAAGGTATACATCTCCTTCCCGACAACATCGGTTGCTTCACCGATTCCGCGCTTGAATAAATCGGTATATTCAAATATAGGGGTCCTAATTTCCCGGTAGTTGAAACGGGTCATGACATCCCGGATTTTGTCTTCCATATGATGCCATTTGTGGATATCGGAAGGAAGGACATCCTTGGTTCCGGTTGGGATCTTGTATTTCAATTCACAGCACCTTTGATTATTTGGATGGGAGAAATAAAAGAAGAATCGGCGGAAAACTCAATCAGATTCAACTTACACGCTGCTCGAACTCCATTTTTCAAAACTATCTTTGAGTTTGCTGAAAGTGACGGAGAGATCATTCTGCCGGGCAAGAAGCTCTCTTAACCGACTCTCCACATCGCGTATCGTGCCAACGACTTTATCGTACAGGATGCTTTGTTCTCTCAAGTTTTCGCCGGCTTGACCCGCCGATTCATTGGTCGCACTGATGATCACATCAACCTGACTGAATACGTTTTGGGCTTCCCCTGCTTTATGGAGAGCCTCCTCGGCATGTTTCAGTTCCTTCTCTACGGCCATGACGGATATGTGAGTTGCCTTTTGGACATCGTGAATGATCCGGTTGATGGTTTCCGCTGAGCTTCCGATATTCTGGGCGAGTTGTCTGATTTCTTTGGCAACCACTCCAAATCGCTCTCCCAATTCGCCCGCGCCGGCCGTTTCAATGGATGCATTAAATGCAAGAATTCGTGTTTGATCGGTTACATAGGCTATGATACGTATCACGTCCTCAATTTGCGCCATGTGCATACTGAGTTCAACAGCACGCCTGGAGCTTGCCAAAGCTTCCTCGTGCACAACCTGAATACTTCTGGCGGATTCATCCAGCAGGTGAATGCCGGATTCCATCTGAGTCATCCCGTTTGCTATGATCGAACGCAATCCCTCGACTTCTTCCAGAATGCGTCGTTGGTTAACCGTCAGATTGTGAAGGGAAGCCATGATCGATGTCAAGCCGGAATCGGTTGAAGTTATCCTTTCACTACCAAGCAGGGAAGATACCTGTTGAACCTGTTCGCCAATCAACGCCTCCGACTCCCTCCGGTGATTGCGCCACAGTTCCAGCTGTTGTCTCGCGTCCACGATCGCGGACCATAACGCCCGAGTCTCATCCGTCGGAGGTTTGTCTGTTTCAAAGGGCGCCAGCGTCGTTCGCATTAATTCCTGCTGTTTGTAAAGCGCTCGGGTTGTTCGCTGAATTACGAGCAAAAGGAATCCCCCCAGAAAACAAACCTGAAGAGTAATCCCCGTTAGGCTCCATTTAAAGAGCCATATATGCGAAGCAATGGTCACGGTTACAAGGAGTACCGCACCAAATGCCATACCGAGCCTCCAAATCAGCGGAATGACACTGTCCAGCGGAGGGCCCAATGTGCTTTTTAATCGGGCTTCCACATCATAGGACCAAAGCTCAGCCGAACTGTACTGTAGATAGGCCGGTGGAACACTTAGTAACAGCCAACCAATCATCACGTAGATTACCATGAATAAGGAAAGCTGCGTAAAGAACGACGCCAGGATAAGAACGATAAAGGACAAAGAGAATAGAATGGTCGCAAGATACCCGAACACAATCAGTGTGTATCGCCTTGGATAATG
>JAGQUY010000126.1 GCA_020438245.1 Bacteroidota bacterium | reverse complement strand
TTCGGCGGCATGAAAAACTCCGGTGTCGGGCGCGAAGGTGGTTGGGAAGCTTTGCGGTTTTTCACAGAGGCTAAAAATGTTTGTGTCAAATATTGATTGTCGACTTAAAGATTTTTGATTTGGAAGGAATCACCATGACTGAACAGGAGTCACAAATCTTGTCCTCGCGCGCTCCCGAACCCGTCGGCCTCTACCCCCATGCCCGCCGCGTCGGCAACCTCCTTTTTCTTTCGGGTGTTGGACCCCGGGAAAGAGGCAAAAAAGAAATTCCCGGTGTTCAGCTGGACTCCAAAGGGAAGATCGTTTCTTATAACATTGAAACGCAGTGCCATTCCGTATTCAAGAACATTCGATATATCCTTGAGGATGCCGGATCCTCGTGGGAGAACATTGTTGATGTAACCGTATTTTTGACAAACATGAATCGGGACTTTGCAAAGTACAATAAAATTTACGCGGAGTATTTCAAAGACAACAAACCCTGTCGCACCACGGTCGAGATCAACGCTCTGCCGACACCCATTGCTATCGAACTCAAAGTCATTGCCACGATTGACTGACATACGCTTTTGTCATGCAGTTTGGATTCTGAGCTGCCTACTGGCTTCCTGTGAAAAAACGGATACTTCGTTTAGGACGTTGCGCACAACAAACGTAGTGATTGTTGTAATCGATGGACCCAGATACTCCGAAGCGTGGGGTGACTCGACAGGTCATACCATTCCTTTTCAACGCTCTCTTCTTCCATTTGGTGTTGTTTATTCAAACTTCAGAAATGAAGGACCCACAGAAACAACCTCAGGACATACGGCATTGCTTACCGGGGTGCATCAAAACATCAATAATGCCGGGCAACAACTGCCCCAATCACCATCCCTTTTCCAAAGATGGCTTAAAGTCAGCGGCGCGGATTCGACAGCCGCTTGGATAGTCACCAGTAAGGACAAACTGCAAGTTCTCGGTAATTGCCTGGATACCGCCTGGCACAATCGATGGACACCTGCTACCGACTGCGGGATTTCGGGTTTGGGATCGGGGAACAGGGAAGACTCCCTCACGGCGGCGCGTGCCATCGAGATCTTGTCAGCCTATCATCCAACTATGATGCTCATTCATTTCAAGGAACCGGATGTGTCTGCGCATACCGGTAATTGGGAAAACTACCTTGCCGGCCTTCGCGAAGCCGATGCGTATGCAGGAAAAATTTGGAATTATCTGCAATCTGATTTCTTCTATTCCGGTTCCACGGCCTTTTTCTTGACCAATGATCATGGAAGACATCTTGATTCGGTCAATACCGGCTTCAGCAGCCATGGGGATTCCTGTGAAGGTTGCCGTAGAATCATCCTTTGTGCGTCCGGGCCGGACTTCGTAACAAATAGGCTGATCTCTGAGCCTGTTGATCAGATATCCCTGGCACCGACCGTGGGAAGAATCCTGCATTTTGATGTAACAGATTTTTCCGGTCCGGTGCTCTCTGATCTTTTTTTGACTGCACCTTAATGGCAGAACAAGCCTCTCCCTTTTCCGGTTGCGGGAAACCAGGAATTTTAATAAAACATCCTGTTCGAATATTCGTAAATACTTTGTTGACCCTCCACCATGGTGGGATCCTTTCCGGCCGGTAGACCGGATTATCGGAAAAAAATTCGCAACCACGGATCGTACTATTCTTTATGCAAACCAGTGTCGCTATTTGTCTGCTAGCCGCCGGGCAAGGACTTTTTCTTGGAGCCGTGCTATTTCTGCACCGTAGAGGGAACGTTGAAGCGAATCGTCTTCTCGCGTTGCTCATAGTTTTGTTTTCCCTACGGCTGGCGGAATTTGCCAGCTATTGGACGGGATTTATTGTGTTTATGCCGCACGCGCTTTTTTCCACTGCCGCTTTCCAATTTCTGTTCGGTCCGCTTCTCTATGCGTACGCGCGCACATTACTGGACGGAACTTTTACTCATCGGATTTCTTCTTGGTTGCACGGCATCCCCTTTGCAATACAAGTAGTGTACTTGCTGCCGTTTTATAGCCAGCCGGGTAATATAAAACAGGCGGTGTATGAACAGAGTATCCAGGTTTTCGATGGGCGACTGGGCCCCGGATTTTTGATGATTGAGACCTCTCAGAGCATACACCTTGCCATCTACTGTCTGATTGTCTTTTTTCTCTCACGCGGCGTTATCAACAACAAACGTACAGACTCGCTGACTTCCATCAGGTTCAAATGGCTCCAACGGATGATAGCGGGATTCGCCCTTTTCCTTGTTTTGGATATTGTCCATTTGTTGGAATTGGTTTTTTTTGGATATGAATATATCGCAGTCGTTGACCTCGGTCTTATGTTCTTCCAAGCTGCCTTTGTTTACACCATAGGCTACATGGCCATTCGCAGCCCGGAGCTTCACGTGGACGTCGTATCCAGATCGGGATCTATCAGATACGAAAAGTCGAGCCTTACGGCCGAGTTAGCCAGCGAATACCTGCGTCGACTTACTGTCGCGATGGAAACGGACAGACTCTATCGGGACAGCGATCTGAACCTTCGTACCCTCGCCGAAAAAGTGCAGATCCACTCCCACCATTTATCGCAAGTCCTGAATGAACAACTTCAGGTCAATTTCTTTGATTTTGTGAACCGCTATCGCATCGAGGAGGCCAAACAGAGGCTTGTGTCCGAGGCCTCCGATCAAACCATTTTGGGTATTGCCATGGAGGTTGGCTTTAACAACAAAGCTTCCTTCAATTCGGCGTTTAAGAAATACGCCGGCCAGACCCCCCGCGAGTTTCGAGCCAACCCTCAATAAGTCCTGTTTTTCGGAAAAAATTGGTCAAATCCGATTGGGTTGGACGACTTACCCCGAATTCTTCCGTACTATGACCGGTATTCCAGGACCATTAAAGGATGAATCATGAAAAAAAACGCAATGCACTTTCGACACGGTCTTCGTCTTATTTTAGTATGGATAGTCGCCGGGCACGTGAACCTTCAAGCGCAAATCGTTGTGGATTCCATTCACACAGTACCGACGGATATGGTTTTACCGTCATTGGGCGCTCTGGGCGGTTTGGCGGTCGATCGCCTGGGTTATGTATACATGGCAAATTTCGCCAACGAGATCTGGCGAATAAATCCGGAAGGTAATGTGAAACTTCTCTCTTCTTCCGGATATGGCACATCCGGCATTACAGTGGACCGAAGGGGCGATATCTATCACGCCAACTTCTATGGGAATACTATTTCCAAAATCGGTCGCGACGGAAAAGAATCCATCTACGTCGATTCCGGACTTTCAGGACCAGTCGGACTGGCAATGGACGACAACGACGAGATGTATGTTTGTAACTGTCAGGACAACAGTATTTCCAAGGTCACGCCTGACCGAAAGGTAACCACGTTCGCACGCAGCGAGCTGTTCAACTGTCCGAACGGCATCACCTTTGATGCCAAGGGAAATTTGTACGTCGTGAATTTCCAAAACGATCATGTGGTGCGTATTACGCCGGATGGAAAGATCGAACGATTTGCAACGGTGGCGGGCGCGGAAGGCAATGCCCACATTGCCTACTTGAAGAACAGCTTCTATATCACCAAGATCAAAACAAATACGCTGTACCGTTTGCTGCCCGACGGAAATGCGTACCGTATCAGCGGAAATGGAATTCCGGACGCGGCCGACGGGGCCGCAGACGTTGCTACGCTTTCCAGACCCAACGGTATCGCCTCAGACCCAAAAAGGGGCGTGCTCTATGTCAACAACCTCGTTGGCGAATGGAACACGAACGCTGCAACATCGGTCATCCTGCGCAAAGTCAGTCCAACCGGACTAACCCAAATCTTCCAAAACTTTCTTGCCACAAAGGGACTTGACTCCGCCATTGCAGCCACCCGTAGCTATACACAAGACGAACATAATCGATTCGAGGATGTCGGGGTCGAGTTGGGCACACTGGGTTGGGCGATGATGAAAGAGAGAAAGGTGAAGGAGGCTATCTCCATATTTTCTCTGCAACATGATGTCTACCCAAAACGATGGCGTCCTCTTTACTACCTTGGTGAGGTTTACAAAATACTTGGTCAGAACGAAACTGCCGCCGACTACTATCGGCAAGCGCTGAAGCTTGACCCTTCTAACTCTGCGGTGAAAGACAAGCTTAACCAATTGAAACAGCCATGAAATATTTGATTCTATTCATCATCTGCTTTTTGACAACAACCGCTTCAGGGCAGTCCCTTTGGGATCGGGTCGAACATGGCTTTGCCGACAATGAAGGTGTTAAAATCCACTACGTCAAAACCGGTTCCGGTCCTGTGATTTTACTGCTGCATGGTTTTCCGGATTTTTGGTACACGTGGAGAAGACAAATGGAAGCGTTGGCTCCTCGGTTCACGGTGGTCGCAATGGATCTTCGCGGTTATAACCAAAGCGACAAACCCAAAGAGGTGGAGGACTACGCGATGCGCCATCTGGTTGCCGATGTTGGTGCCGTGATAGATCGATTGGGAGTTCCAAAAGTAATTCTGGTTGGACATGATTGGGGCGGAGCGATTGCCTGGCAGGTCGCCATCAATCGACCGGAGCTTGTCGAAAAGCTGGTTATTCTGAGTACACCCCACCCACGGGGATTGCTGCGGGAGCTTCAAAATAACAAGCAGCAACAATCCGGCAGTACGTATGCCGAAGATTTTCAAAAGAAAGATGCACACAAAAATCTGACCCCCGAGGAAATGGTATCATGGGTGAAGGACGAGGATGCGAAACCCCGCTACCTGGAAGCTTTTCGAAAATCAAGTATCGAGGGTATGTTGAATTATTACAAGGCTAGCTTTCCCAAGTCCAGAACCAAATCCTCCTCCCCAACCAGACCTCTCAAAAAGGTCCAATGCCCCACGTTGGTCTTCTTCGGTTTGGAGGACAAGGCCTTGTTAGCGGCGGGTTTTAATAGTACGTGGGAATGGGTTGATGCCCCGTTGACCATGATTTCCATTCCGGGGGTCGGCCATTTTGTTCAGCAGGATGCCTCTGAAATGGTAACAAGTAATTTGATGCGCTGGCTCGACTAACGGCAAGAATATCTACAAAGTGCCCCACGTCCATGGCGGCACCCGTTCCGGTACCAGCCGTTGGGCCTTCGCCCAATCAACCTCGTCGGCACTTGCGATCCCTTCTGTCAATTCCCATAAAATTTGATGTTGGATCTGACCGCGCTCCATCGCCACGGCATAGGGCACCCGATGGAAGGAAACCATCTCATATTTTGGAATGAAACGCATCGGAAATGCGTCGGCAAGTCGACGCTCGATCTTTTTCATGAGCAGATACCTCGGATCGGACACGTGATCACGCATTTCAAAAAAATTCTCCACGGCAAGATCGGCAATCGCATCCGTATTTTCCTTACGTTCTTGTCCGCACTCAGCGAAGATTTTTTCCCAATCGTCCCCGGACTTATCAACGAGGCCGGCAAAAACGCTGCAATCTTCGAATGCACAATTCATACCCTGCCCGAAAAACGGAACAATGGCGTGGGCCGCATCGCCAAGCAGCAATACCCGACCCTTATGATGCCAGGGGGAGCACTTCACCGTCATCAAACTGCCGACCGGATTACCAAAGTAGTCGTCCAGCAGACCCGGCATTAGGTCCAGCGCATCCGGAAACTGGGCGGTAAAGAACTGTTGCACTTTTTCGGATGTATCCAGGTTTTCAAAGCTTACATCT
The DNA here is from genome assembly GCA_020438245.1 of Bacteroidota bacterium. GTDB lineage: Bacteria > CLD3 > CLD3 > SB21 > SB21 > JAGQUY01. The sequence goes on along the minus strand of JAGQUY010000126.1, from coordinate 11,752 downwards.
CCCTTCATCGGGAAAAACAGCGTCACCGTAAAGCTGCCGTCCATATTGGGCAACGCAATCAGCATATATGTTTTACGAGGCCATATATGCAGGGCGTGTTGCTCGATCAGAAAATTGCCCTCCGGACCGGAAGGAATGGAAAGTTCCTTATAGCCGTAGTCTTCATACACTTGTGAATAATTGAATCCGCTGCGCTTTAGCAGCTCTGATCGCAACGCCGACGCGGAACCATCCGTTCCAATGACTGCCTGGGTCTGAGCCACGACAACCTGGCCGGTTTGTTCATCGATGAAGCGAGCTTCACCCGTCTCCAGATCCATGCCGGTGCATCGATGGTTGAAGTGATATTGTACATCGGGAAACTCTTCGGCCGCTGACATCATGATAGTATTCAGATCACCCCGCGAAACGGAGTTGATATATTCTTCAGGATTCCGTGAGTAGGGCTGGAAGTTGATTTCCCCGTCCAGCGGATGCACCATTCGCCCTCGCATGGGTATCAGGATTTTCGAAATTTCATCAAAGACACCGACTTCCTTCAGCGCATGAATACCCCGTACGGAAAGTGCCAGATTGATTGAACGTCCGGCGCTGATTTTGACCTTACGCATGTCCGGCCGCCGTTCATACACGTCCACCTTGAATCCGCGCTTCGCCAGATAAACGGACAGCAAAGAACCTGCAAGGCCGCCGCCGACAATGGTAATCTGTTTTTTCATGTGGAGTCTTCTCTTGTTCTGTGCTTAGATCTGCTCAAGTACTTCATAAAACCGGTACACGTCACCAAATGAGTTGTACAACGGTGCCGGGGCCACCCGAATTACGTCGGGCTCACGCCAATCACAAACAACCCCGTTCTTGGACAGTTTTTCAAAAAGAATTTTTCCGCCGGCCGGAATTCTCAATGACAACTGACAGCCGCGTTGTTCCGGATCGCCGGGAGTGATGATCTCGATATCCTTCCTTGACGATTGTCTGATCAGAAACTCCAGGTAGCCCGTCAATTTCTTGCTTTTGGCCCGAAGGTTTTCCATTCCGGCTTCATCGAATATGTCGAGCGACGCTCTTAACGCGGCAAGCTGAAAGATGGGAGGATTACTCAATTGCCATCCTTCGGCGGACGGAATCGGCTGAAAATCGGGACCCATGAAGAATCGGGTAGACTTGTCATGGCCCCACCAACCGGCCATTCGATGAACGGACGGATCTTTGATATGTCGTTCGTGGACAAAGCAGCCGGCAATGCCACCGGGACCGGAATTCAAATATTTATAAGTGCACCAAACCGCGAAGTCTGTATCCCAGTCGTGCAACTGAAGGGTGAGGTTTCCGGCCGCATGCGCCAAGTCAAAACCAACCAGACTGCCTTCCGCATGTGCGGCTTTTGTGATACGATTCATTTCGAATGCCTGGCCGGAATAGTAGTTGACACCCCCGAACAAAACGAGCGCAATAGCCTTTCCTTCCTTCTTGATCAACGATTCAATGTCTTCCGTCCGGATTATGGATTCTCCGTCCCGTGGTCCTACTTCAAGAAGCGCCGTTTCCGGATCAAGACCGTGAAAACGTATTTGGGATTTTACCGCGTACTGATCGCTTGGGAAAGCATGTTTTTCAATGACTATTTTGAATCGTTCTTTCGTCGGTCGATAAAAAGAGACCATCATGAGGTGCAAATTGACGGTCAACGAATTCATCACAACCACTTCCGGAGGAAGCGCGCCCACGAGACGCGCTGTCTGATCTGTCAGAAATTCATGATACGGCATCCATGGATGCTTTGCGTGAAAATGACCTTCGACCCCCAGATTTTCCCAATCTTTCAATTCCTGATCAAGATAGGCTCGGGTCGTTTTGGGTTGCAAGCCAAGCGAGTTGCCGCAAAGGTAAACAACGTCGCTGCCCCGGTGTTTTGGAAACAAAAAACGGTCCCGAAAGAGTCTCAGCGGATCTTCTGCATCCGCATCGCTTGCCCATTTTTTATCTGTGGAGTACATACGGCTTCTTCACCTTCGCTTACGAGACGGAAGACTTGACTTCATAAATCAACGGTCGACTGGGCGCCGCATCCGACAAAAAGGACGGAATCTGAATATCCAGCAAATAGCGTCCGTCGGGAATTTTATCGTCTACATAAATCAGTTCGGTAATCGTTTTCAAAGAACATGCGGCCGGATCAATATCGTGACTTCCCTGCATGACGTCCCAAAAAATATGATGAGTGCTCAGGCGGCCCTCATCGAACTTTCGATCTACGCTGGGTAAATCAACGAGCAAGTGCTTTATGTCGAGGTCTACAAGGTAGTTCATGGCTTCCAATGAAAAATAGGCCGTCTCGCGATCCAGGTAGTTCAAGGATTTCTTGGACGGATCGTTTGGTTTGGTCCGGATGATCAACCCTTGCAGGAAATCCTTGTCCGCCTCGCTCAAGAGATAGAACAGCTTCTTCGCCGTAATGAGCCATTCGCCCGATCGTTTTTCGGGTTTGTATGATTCAGAGGAAGAAGAAGCTTCTTCAGGTTCGACGGTAACCACCATCGCGGGAATGAGCGAGCCTTTATGGATGGCGCTGACCGAAATTCTTTCGTGGGCAATATGACCGACGCACTCAGTGTGGGTTCCATTGCAATGCGGAATCAAACGTACTTCATCAAAATTGCACCCGCCGCCACGACGCGTGTCTCCGACAAACTTCCCATCCTCGTACGCCTTCGATGACGCAGCCGGCACACCGAACAAATTTGGCTGCGGCCCGTCAAACTGCAGGGGAATGGAAATATCCAATGGAGCTCCGGCGTCAAAAGAGTAGGTCTTGTCCCCGATTATTGCCGAGCAGATCATTGCCACGCCGACACCTCTTCTCCGAGCCATTCCAATGCCGATTTGTAAAGTAGCTGTGATTTATCCGCCTCCGACAGGGTGGTCATGGATTCGATAAGTTCTCCCGGCTTCGATTCGCCCAGCGGAAACGGATAGTCCGAACCAAGAGCGATGCGATTGGCTCCTACAAGGCGGATCAGGTATTGTATCATGGCGGGATCATGGACCAGCGAGTCTAGATAGAATTTTCCCAAATAATGCCTTGGATTGATCGCGTTGTCCACCGCACATAGATCCGGTCGAACATTGAACCCATGCTCGATCCGGCCGATCGTGGCCGGAAATGATCCTCCTCCATGTGCAAAGGCAACCCGCAGTCTCGGAAGCCGTTCGAAGACGCCGCCGAATATCATTGAACAAATGGCAAGCGACGTTTCCGCAGGCATCCCGACCAGCCAAGGCAGCCAGTATTTTTGCATTTTGTCTTTACCCATCATATCCCACGGATGGACAAACACCGCCGCGCCCAAATCCTGCGCTGCCTGAAATATTTCGAACAATGCCGGTTCGTTCAAATTCCAATCGTTTACGTGGGACCCAATCTGAACGCCGGCAAGACCAAGTTTCTTGATGCAGCGCTCCAGTTCCTGAACGGCGAGTGAGGGTGCCTGCATGGGAATCGTTCCCAGACCCATGAATCGCCGGGGGTTTGAACTAACAACCTCTGCAATATGATCGTTGAGCATCATTGATAGATCGAGAGCATGATCCGGCTTGGCCCAATAACTGAACATCACCGGCACCGTAGACAGGACCTGCACGTTCACGCCATGGCCGTCGCACTCTTTCATTCGAACCGCTGGGTCCCAGCAATTGCTCTTCAATTCACGAAAAAATTTCCCGTCCAGCATCATCCGCGCACATCCGGTCTTGTGATGCTCCAACTGAACGAACCCGCCGTAGCCGTATTTCTTTTTCAGGTCCGGCCAGTTCTCAGGAAGGATATGGGTGTGGATGTCAATTTTCAGCATGGCTCATGGTATTCAAAAGTGCAGATTTTTTCACGAACTATTTATTCCAAACCGTTGTCGACCCCTCCGCAACCTTCTTGATGATCCGGAGCATTTCTTTTCGGGTAAGTCCGCTGAAGGGCTTGATGAATTTCCAATACCGGGAAAATGATCTTTTTGCGTCAGCCCCCAAACATTGGATTCGCGTTTCAGTAAACAGTAGAGTACTTCCTTCCTGAGGAGTCAGAAAAAAATTCCAGGCAACTTTCGCGTATCCCGATTCACAAAACTCACCATACGCTTCAGTGGATAAACGCTGAATGCCGCCTCGCGGTGTCCAGAATTTTCCTACCAAACCGAGAACTATTTCAAACGGTGGGGCATCCTGGAGGAGAATGAAGCCGCTTTTCGTCATATCTGTCAGCCGTAAAGATCGGGATTTCCACGAAAACGAAAGACCCCGGAGTCCGAACAAAATCTTGATCAGTCCCGACCTGGTCAGATCCGCTTCACACATCGCCTTGAAGACGGTTTCCGGTGACGAAGCGATGCGGGTCGAATAGCTTTCTTTGAAATCGTACTTTGGAAGCCAGGAGTCGATATGCATAACAAAGTTTCTTCTGAAACGGATGTGTATGATATGAAAATTTGGAATGGAGATCACGGATTATCTGACGAAATAGAAAGCCCCGGATCGAAAACGACCCGGGGCCTGATCATAGCCTCACAGGGAGCAAGACTACGTATTAGTCAATCGAAACGAGCTCTTCGTACTCGCTGCCACCCTTGGTTTTTTCGGCCCTGATGAAGCCCACCCCGGGTGCATAGATCTTATTCTCCTGTACTTTCGGCTCCAGCGGGGAGTACTCAAGGGTGCGGAGACAATTGGTAAACGTCCCATAAGGAACGGTATACGTCTCTCCAACAGATAGTATCTGTGCAACATCTTCGGCTTCGCCTTCAAGAAATTCCTGGCGATACCATGTGCCGACGACCGGATTGGCAAACATCACGATGCCGGGGTAAGCTCCGTCCACGCCGGCTTCCCAGGAACCGGCAGTACTCACCGGGACTCCGTTCTCAATTTCCTCGGAAAATTCGCCGAAATACCAGACATTGCCATCCACATCTTGGGCATACCAGTCGTACGTGTCTTCCTCCAGTTCGCCGTTCAGAAAGCCTTGGTCTCTGACCACCCTGCAATCGACTCCCTGAATGACCTTGATACTGTCTGTGACCCGGATTTCGACGCGGATAGAATCCTTGCCGTCCAGGCCCTTGAACACAGCAAACTCACCGACATTCAACGGCCAGTAGCTGTTTCCGGTAATATTCTGACCGGAAACAAAGTTTGCGGGGTCAATCGCGATGACGTAGGGACTCTTTCCGGGATTGGTTCCTGACGACGTGCAGCTTTCCTCACAACCTGACTGGGCGACAGCCGTTGCCAAAACAACGAGCATGATCATGATTCTCATAACATCCTCCTTATAAATGAATGAATGGGTAATTGCTTCGTCTACCCAAGCTAACCCTCCATTCTTAAATTGAGCTTAACTGTGAGTTTAAAGTGCTTACTGCCGGCAACCGATATCGATCAGACCCAGGTCATCTTAAGCGAATCTTAACGCAGCTTTAAGCTTACTTATATCAGTAGTTTATGTTTGTGCCTGCATGGTTGGCGGGGTATATTGGTAGAGCACGAGGAGACGCCATGCGTATTTTATTGATCGAAGATGACAAGCGACTTGCCCCATTCCTAAAGCAGGGCTTAAGCCAAGACGGATTTGTCGTCGATGTCTTTGGCGAAGGTGAATCGGCCCTGACTGAATTCGCATCCACTCGTTATGATTTGGTTGTTGTAGACTGGAAACTTCCCGGAATGGACGGAATCGCCATTTGTCAGGAGATTCGCAAGCGAGGTTCAAGCGTCCCTATTCTCTTCTTAACCGCGCAGGACACGGTGGAAGACAAGATACAGGGACTTGAAGCCGGGGCCGATGATTATGTAGTAAAACCCTTTTCTTTCCCGGAGCTCTCGGCAAGAATTCAGGCCTTACTGCGAAGGCGTTATGCTCCTGTTGAAACTCTGACGATTGATGATTTGGAAATGATCGTGCCTGAAAGAAAAGTGACCCGGAGCGGCGAACGAGTGGAACTCTCGAACAAGGAGTTTGCCATCCTCGAATACTTTTTGAGAAACCGCAACCGCCTGATTACCATCGCGTCTCTTTCCAACCATGTTTGGGAATTCAATTTTGATACGGGGACGAACACCATTTATGTTCACATCGCCCACTTGAGAAGCAAATTGGATTGCGGATCCAAGAAGCCGCTTATCCACACGGTACGCGGCGCCGGATATATATGTAAGGAGCCGGAAAAACAATGAAACCATCTTCATTGCGAAGTGCGGCAGTTTGCCATGGCAAGACGGCGACGACGACACTCTTCTTTGTCCTGTTTTTAATGGCTTGCGTTCGATCCGTGAACGCTCAGCAAGACACAACCAACTTGTTCACTCTTTCTATAGAGCAATTGATGGATCTCTCGGTCGATATTTCGACCGCCATGAAATCAACAACCCGGTCCGATGAAACGCCGGCTGCCGTGTTCGTTATCACTCGAGATGATATGGACAATATGGGCCTGTCAACCGTTTCTGAAGCACTCAACTTCGTCCCCGGGTTTACGGTCGGCAAGACAATCCAAAGCGGTCAGCAAAATAATATTTACGTGAGGGGTGCTTTAGGCTCCCAATCGGAAGGAATCCTTTTCTTATACAACGGTCAGCGCCTGAACGACGGGATCACAGGAGGCGCAACCGCGTTCAGTCTGGACTACCCTCTGGACAACATCCGCCAAATAGAGATAGTCCGCGGACCGGTGAGTGCATTGTATGGAGCCAATGCTTTCGTTGCCGTTGTCAACCTGGTCCCCTACCGCGCCGACGAAATACGTTCGTCTTCTTTTTCTGCTCAGGGAGGTACCAGAGGCGCCCTTCGTATACAGGGTCAACAACCTTGGAAAATCGGCAGCCTGTACGGATCCTTTTTCGGCTCTATTCATCGTTTCGACGACGCGACCGGCCAAAGAGATACGCGTGTAAGTATTTATGACAGTCTTACTTCCTCCTTCAAACCGAAAATCCTGAATGATAGAACTAATGCGGAGTCCTCTTCTCTGTACCAGGCGGGCCTGTCGCTCGCCTATGGCAAATTTCAGGCAGACGCATACATCAATCGCTCGCTGGGGACCAATAATTGGGGAACCGGCGCCACCAGCAGCCAAAAGAATTTTGAAAACCGGCATTTGACCGGCAACGAACAGGTGGGGATAAAATACACGGACCAGTTTGCCCGCAAGCACCGCATTACGGTCATCGGGGGTTTTGCCAATCATTGGGCTGAGAATATTTTTCGGGTCGAGAATTTCCGTTCGATTTTCTATCCGGGGTTTGAACCTGCCGGAAACCTAAGCTTGCTCGAAACAGATCTCGGTACATCAACCATCAACTTCGAGTCGTATGCGGAATTCAATTTCAGCAAACGGCACCGCACGGTGGTTGGCGTCAATGTGCAGAAAGACTTTATCAACACGATCGACTTCTCCACGGCAATCCTCGACAGGAACGGCGACGGAATTCTCGACGGAACCTCGCAGGACGACACGCTGGACACGGTTTTCAAGCGGGAAAGCAGCACCGTGTACGCCGGGTTCATTCAGCACACGTGGGATCCCGTCGATAAGCTCAGTCTGACAGGCGGTGCACGGATCGATCACTACAACGACTTTGGCAGTAAACTGAGTCCCCGGATGACCTTCGTCTATCATCCCCTCCGGCCGTTAATTATCACCGGAATGGTTGGAAAGGCGTTTCGCGCGCCCTCTTTTTTTGAAACCACCCAAAGTGACTTTTCGTCCATCGGTGGAAACCACCTTGTTGAAAACAAGAGCCTCAAGCCGGAGACCATCACGACCTATGAGCTGCAGTTGTCTGTTAAGCCGAAGGACAACCTGTCGGTAACGGCCAATTTCTTTTACAATGACATGCAACAGGTGATTCGCCAGGTACAGGTCAACCAGCCCGGATTACCGACCCAGTCGAAGTGGGAGAACGTCGGCAGCCGTGATTGGAAGGGTGCGGAAATCAGTCTTCGCTTCGCGCCCGGCCACGGACTATCCCTTTTCGGCAATTACTCTTACACACAGACGACGGATGAGCGCGTCGCGGACAATGAAGATCCGGTCTTTGGAATTCCGAAACACGCACTGAATGTGGCCGTCCATTGGTCGAAGAACAAGATCGGACTCAACGTGAATGCACATTCTCGATTCGGATGGAATGACGTGCCCGCCTATTCGACGCCCAATATCATTTTGGAAAAAATAGATCTGAAGGCGTACGCCGTTCTTAATGCCCGCTTCACCGTCAGAAATGTCTGGAAGTCCGTTGACCTCCTGCTTGATGTGCGCAACCTGACCGATGCGAAGTACTTCTTTGCGGACGACCGCTTTTACGTTCCGCAGGGAATTGCCGGCAACCGCCGGATGATCACGATCGGAGCGGAGATCAACTATTGAAAACAATTGTTGATATGGGACGGAGGATACTCGCAACCTTACCGGCTGCGTTCCTGCTGGCAGGGTTATTGACGCAACTGAGTTCGGCTCAGGAATCTCCGGACCGATACGACATCACACGGATCAAAGCCGCATTCATTTACAACTTCATTGAATTTGTAACGTGGCCGGAGTCGACACTCGGCAAAAAGCCTCTGATTATCGGAATTCTGGGCGAGGATCCATTCGGCGACGCGTTTGCACAAGTCGAAGGAAGGGTGGTTTTCGGGCGGACCCTCCATATTAAAAAATCGCAACGCCTGGACGATCTCGAAAACAGTTCGATTCTATTCGTGTCTTCGTCTGAAGCCAGCCGACTTGGGTCAATCCTACGTCAGTTGGAGACAAAGCCCATCCTCACTGTAAGCGATATGGATGACTTCGCAGAAAACGGCGGTATGATCGAGTTATACAGTACGGATGTCAGCGGGGAAACCAAGGTACGGTTTGAAATTAACAAGGACGCCGCCGACAGAGGCAACCTTAAAATCAGTTTCCGTCTTCTCGCACTGGCCAGACCAAAACCATGAATCTATTCGGATTTGACAGACTCTCGATTCGTCAAAAACTTACTCGGATCATCATGTCCGTCAGTGCAAGCGTGCTGATCCTTGCCTCCGTTGGATTTGTCGTCTACGACGTCTCCACCACCAGAACGGCATTGGAAGACGAGCTCACCGTTCTGGCAACCATGACCGGTGACAATTGTCAGGCGGCACTGCAATTTGATGACGCCGCCGGGGCCCGCGAGGTTCTTTCCTCTCTGGGCCGCAAGCGAACCGTACTCCATGCAGCGGTACTGAAACCTTCCTCCGATGTTTTTGCCGAATACCGGAGAACCGATTTCACCGGGAGCAACGATTCCCTTTTCGGCGACGGCACGTTCTGGTTTGAAGATCACGTTACGGCGGTCCGAACCATTTCCGCATTTGAAAAGCCGATTGGGGCCATTCTCATACGTTCCGACCTGAGCCCGATCAATGACAAACTGCGTCAGGACCTTTTCACGGTTGGAGTGTTGTTGATCGGCGCGCTCCTTGCCGCATTACTGCTCGCCTCGCGACTGCAGCGGGCTATAACCGGTCCTATTGCCGATCTCGCCGAGACTGCAAGATCGGTTTCGGAAACCAAGGACTACAACGTTCAGGCCCCCGTTCATCACAACGATGAAATCGGAAATCTCACCAGGGCTTTCAACGAAATGCTGGGTGAAATTCGCGGGCGGGAGAACAAACTCCAGACCTACCAGAACCACTTGGAGGAACTTGTCTCTGAGCGGACGAAAGAACTTGAATCGGCCAAGGAGGAAGCCGAAAAAGCCAACCGTCTGAAATCTCAATTCCTGGCAAATATGAGCCACGAATTGCGCACACCGATGAATTCGATTCTCGGATTTTCCAACCTGCTCACGAAATCGGAGGATTCGAAAGTCAAAGACTTCGCTGAGACGATCAGCCGCAGCGGAAAACGTCTCATGAAACTGATCGACGACGTGCTGGATCTGGCCAAGGTGGAAGCCGGAAAAGTCCGCATTCAAAAAGAATTTTTCAGAACAAAAAATCTCCAATCCATCAGGGAAACATTGGAGCCTCTCTGGCGCGGCAAACCAATCGAATTCAGCGTGGAGTTTGATGAACATCTGCCTCCGGTTATCTGTTCTGACGAAAACAAGATCATCCAGATTCTGACGAATCTGGTCAGCAACGCCATCAAATTCACGTCGAAAGGTTTTATCCGCATTCGATGCAACTACCGTCCCGACGATCATGCACTTCAGTTTACCGTGCAGGACAGCGGAATCGGTATCAAGCCCGAGCACCTTGAATCTGTTTTTGAGGAGTTTTATCAAATCGATTCCAAACACCGCGGCATGGGATCCGGCCTGGGCCTGGCCATCAGCAAACAGATTGTACGAGCTTTGGGGGGACGAATCTGGGTCGAGTCCGAATTCGGAAGCGGCACCACGTTCGGATTTACAGTTGATGTCGGCGAACAACCGTCCGAGGAGGTTCTTCAATCCCTGGAAGCCGGCGCCGATACCGGAAGTGCCGTCTTCGAGTCCGAAGAGGTGAGATCCGTCGGGTGGATTTTGATTGCCGAGGACGAGCCTGCCAATCAAAAGCTTTTTCACGAGCTGTTGCGCGGGTTCACCTATACGATCGTTGAGAACGGCCAACAGGCGCTGGACATCTGTCGCCGTGAAAAACCCGCTCTTGTCTTAATGGATGTGATGATGCCGGTTCTGAACGGCGAAGAAGCCTTGCACCGGATTCGTTCGGATGAATCACTGAAAGATCTCACCGTTATCGCCATCACGGCAAAGGCCATGCTGGGGGATAAAGAACACCTGATCCGGGCGGGCTTCGACGACTATCTTGCCAAACCCGTCGATGATCGGGCTCTGCTTTCGATCCTTCATAAGTATGGTGTCACAAGGAGTCAACCCGGCAAATCGGCTATGCCAACTGTAAAGCCTCTTGAGGACGAGGAAATGGAAGCCCGGCTTCGTGAATTGAGGAAAACCAAATTTTTTCAAAGCAAAGAAATCAAACAAAGCCTGGAGGTGCTGCTGTCCCGTGCCACCAATGAACATCGCCCCAAGATTGAAGCCTTATTGGCCAAGTTCAGAAAGCGGGAAGAAGACGGATTTTATCGTGATGTGGACGACCTCCTCCGCCATTATTCATCCGGAAGCGAAAAACCATGAACACTCCTTCAACGACCTCACCACCTCATAGGCCGCTGATTCTGATTGTCGAAGACAACTACGATAATATCAACCTGATCGAAGAAATGCTGGAGCGCTATAATTTCGACTACAACGCCCTCGCCGACTCGACCCGGATTCTGGAGGCGTTGGATCACTCCACGCCCGACTTGATTCTGCTGGATCTCTACATGCCGCAACAAAACGGACTTGAAACACTGACGATCATAAAAACCCACGAACGACATGAATCCATACCTGTTCTGATGCTTACAGCCGAAACGGACAAGGAAATGCTGTCCCGTTGTCTGGCCGCCGGAGCAATGGATTATCTCAACAAACCGGTCGATGAGGTGGAACTACAAGCCAGGATCCGGTCCGCGCTCCGTTTGACTTCCCTAAACCGTGCTTTGGCTGAGCGAAATGCGGAGCTTGATCAGAAAAACAAGGAAATGCAAAAAATGATCGGTACGGTGGTTCACGATCTTAAGAATCCGCTGACCGTTATCACCGCTTCTATAGATTTTGTTAGAAGTGCACTGTTGCAGGCCGGCCAGGACCAGGCTGTTGATTTTTCCGAAATGATCCGGGA